>JASHYF010000236.1 GCA_030043235.1 Solirubrobacteraceae bacterium
ACGGCCGCCCGGCGCGAGTTCCGCGAGGAGACCGGGCTGAGCCCGCCGGACGGCGAGCCGCTCGATCTCGGAGCGCTGCGCCAGCCCGGCGGCAAGCTCATCCACGTGTGGGCACTGGAGGCGGACCTCGACGTGAGCAGAATCACGAGCAACACGTTTGCGCTCGAATGGCCGCGGGGATCGGGGAGGACGCGAGAGTTCCCCGAGGTCGACAGGGCGGCGTGGTTCGACGTGGCGAGCGCGCGCGAGAAGCTCGTCAAAGGCCAGGCGCGGTTTCTGGAGATCCTGGCCAGCCGCCTCGCTTCGCTACCCTCGCCCGATGCCTGAAGGCTTCACCGCCTCCGGTCTCCAGCGCGTGCACGAGCTCGCCGAGCAGCACGTCGGGGGCGAGCGTGTGCCGGGACTCGTGGCACTCCTCGCGCACAGCGGACACGTGCACGTGGAGGCGCTGGGGGAGCTCGCCGTGGGCGGGCGCCCGGTGGCGCGCGACTCGATCTTCCGGATCGCCTCCACGAGCAAGCCGATCGCGGCGGCGGCCGCGCTGGCGCTCGCGCAGGAGGGACTGTTCACGCTCGACGAGCCGGTCGAACGCCTCGTGCCCGAGCTTGCCGAGCGCCGCGTGCTGCGCCGGATGGACGGGCCGCTCGAGGACACGGTCCCGGCGGACCGCCCGATCACCGTTCGCGACCTGCTCACCTTCACGTTCGGCTTCGGCTTGGTCATGGAGATGTTCACCGCGCCCAGCCCGTGGCCGGTCGTGCGGGCAGCGGAGGAGGAACTGCACCTGGCGACGATCGGCCCGCCGAATCCCGACGTGCAGCCCGAGCCGGACACGTGGATCGCGAACCTCGGCACGCTGCCGCTGCTCGCGCAGCCGGGTGAGCGCTGGCTGTACAACACGGGCGCATCCGTGCTCGGCGTGCTCCTCGCCCGCGCCGCCGGGGAACCCATCGCGGAGGTTCTGCGCAGCAGGATCTTCGAGCCGCTCGGCATGCGTGACACGGGCTTCTGGACGGAGCGCACCGAGCGCCTGGCCACCGCCTACCGGTCAGGCCCGGAGGGCCTCGTGGCGTGGGATGAGCCGAACGGCACGTGGAGCCGCCCGCCGGCGTTCGGCGATGCGGCCGCCGGTCTCCTCTCGACCGTCGATGACCTGCACGCGTTTGCGGCGATGCTGCTCGGCGCCGGCTCGCCCGTGCTCTCGCAGGAGTCGGTGCGCGCGATGACGAGCGATCAGCTCACGCCCGCGCAGAAGTCCCACGGCGGGCTCGGCCCGGACTTCTTCGCCAGGCGATCGTGGGGCTTCTGCCAAGCGGTGCTCGACAGCGGCGCGTTCGGCTGGGACGGCGGGCTTGGCACCACGTGGCTGGTGGACCCGGGAAGCGACCTGGTGACGATCGTGCTCACGCAGCGCATGTTCGATACGCACGAGCCGCCGCGGGTGCATCGCGTGATACAGGCTGCGGCGTACTCGGCGCTCGCCTAGCCGATGCGGTCGGGCGGCCAGTAGGTGAAGAAGACCTCGCCGACGATCCAGCTTTCCGGGATCGGGCCCCAGAAGCGGCTGTCGTCGGAGTCGCCGCGATTGTCTCCCATCATGAAATAGTGCCCGGGCGGGATGGTGATGGTCTGCGGCATGTTGCACTCGGCTGCCAGCCCGCACGGCGTGATGTAGGGCTCGTCCGTGAGCTCGTGGCCGTTGATCACGGGATGACCGTCGCGAATGGAGATGCGATCGCCAGGCAGCCCGATGACGCGCTTGACGAAGTACTGGCTGGAGGGGTGTTCGCTTCCTCGTGGACACGGCTCGCTTCCTCCGACGGCGACGGCGCACGACAAGCTGTTGGGCGGGTGAAACACGACGACATCGCCGCGCCGGGGTGCGTGGAAGTCGAACACCAGGCGATTCACGAGCACCCGCTGGCCGATCTTCAGCGTCGGTTCCATCGAGCCGGACGGAATGCGGAACGGCTTGACGACCGCTGCCTGCACACCCTCCGCGAAGGCGAGCGCGAGCGCAACGATCACGAGCAGCTCGAGCAGGGCCGCGAGCGGTGGCGGCAAGGCATCCCGCCGCCGCCTGACCCGAAGTCTCGCGCCAGCGAGACCCTGCCGGACTCGCGCGAGCGGCCTGGCTCTCACGGTGCGCCCGCCCGGCGCGTGGGGGATGTCCCGGGCGTCGCTGCGTGCCCCGCGGCGTGAACGGAGCGCCGCGGGGAGTGCTGGATGGCGGCGTGCAACGCCTCTCTGTGGGTGGCGGGCGTGGCTGGCCGGAAGGCCCAAACCGTGGCGGTGGCCATCGATGTGAGCACGCCGGCGGCAAGCCAGGGAACGAGCGTACGGCGCAGGAGCACGCTGCGGGTGCGCGGAACGCGGTTGAACTGGGCTGCATGCTCGCTGGCAAAGCCGAAGCGCGCGAGCGCGCGCTCGGCGGCGACGCCCGCATCGACGCCGGCCGCGCGCTCGGCTTCGGCGGCATCGAGCAGATGCGCACGGACCTCCAGCACAATCCGGCGGCGTCTCCATCGCGGCACGCGAAGCTCGCTTCGGAGCTCGCTCACGTAGGCGTCGATCGGATCGCGTGCGGGCATCAGCCGGCCTCCAGCGCCTCGCCACCGAACACGGCATCCACCGCGCACCTGAATGCGAGCCATGTGGTCCTGCGATCGACCGCCGCGGCCTTGCCCGAGTTGGACAGCGCGTACACGCGCCTGCGTCTGCCGCCCACAACCTCCCAGCGACTCGTCAGCAGGCCGGCCGACTCCAGGCGATGCAGGGCTGGATAGATCGTGCCCTCCGCCAGGTCGAACTCGCCGCCGCTGCGGCGCCGCAGCTCCTCGGCCATGCCGTAGCCATGCAGCGGACCGTCGCTGAGCACCGCCAGCAGCATGCCATCCACGTGTCCCTGCAGCTCCGGGATCTTCATACCTAGACAGTCTATACATAAGTCGCCGAGGCGTCAAGCGCCTACATGCATCAGCCGAGGCGTCGAGCGTCTGATCATCAGCTGGGGCGTCGAGCGTCTAATGCATCAGATACAGGGCGCCGGCCACGATCGCAACGGCGAGGGCCAAGGCGAACGCGCCCGCGAACATGGCCGTGCGCCAATCGCGTCGCGCGCGATACATCGTCGGTGGGCGCTCCGCGAACACCGGCGGGGCGAGCGCCGGCGCGGCGCTTGCAGGGCTCGCGGCAGCCTGTGTCACCGCAGGGCGGCCCTGAGCGACGTGTTGCGCTCCCGGAGCAACCGCCGGGGATGAGTGAGCCGCCGGTTCCACGTATGCAAGTCCGGCGGCAGCAAGCAGTGGGCGCTGGCGCGTTTCGAGCAACAGCGCGTGCGCGACCGTCTCGCGCAGGCGACGCAGCTCGCGCTGGCGGGTGAGCACCAGCAGCGCGAGCAGCCCGACGACACCCAGGCCCACGAAGCCCAGCAGCGCCTCGATCTTGGCGCTCATGCTCGTTGGCGCCGCCGCGCGGGGGGCGAGGTCGACGTCTAGCGGGGTGCTGACGACAGCGGGAGTGGGGGTCGCGCGAGCGGAAATCACGGGCAGGGTCTGCTCGGCCATTGCGAGCATCGCGTGCGGCGAGACGTTGTTGGTGAGCGTGTTTTCAATCCAATACGCCGCTCCCGCTTCATGCCAGGCGATCGTCTTCACCTGTTCGCCCGCGTAAAACAGTTGATAGGTGCGACTGCCTACGTGGACGGTCTGGCCGGGGTCGCGCAACAGTGGTGGATCGGTCCAGTTGGTCCCCTGCACGTCGTAGTACTGACCGATCTCGCCACGGTCGACGACGATGTCGTAGATGGGGTGCAAGCGGCCGTGAAGGTCGTGGATGTCGTACAGGCGCAATTCGTCCGGTTCGGCGTCCGCGTAGCTGTCGCGTGCTCGCGGGTACTCGAGCGGGAATGGCAGGTTGGGCGCCTGCGCGCGAGCTTCTTCCAGCTCCGAGGCGGTCGTCGGCGTGAGCGCGAAGTCCAAGCCGCCGCCCTGAGCCGCTGAAGCCTGGTGGGTAGCGGGGTGTGCCTCCCGGGCCAGCGTGTTGCTGGAAATGGCAGCTGTTCCGTCGAGGAACGAGCTGACCGCTTCGTGGATCTGTTCGGGGGTCGCTGTATCGACTGTGGGTTCGAGGTTGACGTGGAATTCGACCTGGCGCACAGGCTTGCCCGCAGATTCGATCAACAGATAGAGCAGCTGCAGGATTTCTTCTTCGCTTTCGAGTGTGCTTTCTAC
>JASHYF010000237.1 GCA_030043235.1 Solirubrobacteraceae bacterium
AAGCGCTCCGCGCAGGCGCCCGTCTCGCTGGAGAAGCCGGTGGGCGACGAGGAGGAGTCCGAGTTCGGGCAGTTCATCGCCGACGAGCGCGCCGAGTCGCCCTACGAGCGCGCCGCCGAGATCCTCACCAAGGAGGCGTTGCGTGAGGCGCTCGAGAACCTCTCCTATCGCGAACGGCGCGTGCTCGAGCTGCGCTACGGGCTCGGCGGCGAGCACCCGCGCACGCTGGACGAGGTCGGACGCACGTTCAACGTCACGCGCGAGCGCATCCGCCAGATCGAGAACCAGTCGCTGAAGAAGCTGCAGTCGCTCGCTGAGGCGCAGAAGCTGAGAGACGTAGCCTGAGACGGCTGTCTGTGCCCCGAAGGGGCAGCTCGATCCGGCCGCTTCCGTTTATTCGCTTGCCGGCCGCTCAAGGGGCGCCGCCGGCCTGCCGATCAGAAGGGCATGTTCGACGTCGAGGGCGCGCTGCGCGAGCTGGTGGAGAAAGGCGGCTCCGACCTCCACCTGAAGGTCGGCTCGGCGCCTCTTTACCGCGTGAACGGCGAGCTCACGCTCGACCAGGGCGCGGCGCAGCTGAGCGCGCAGGAGACCGAGGACGCGCTCAGGACGCTGCTCACCGACGAGGCCAAGCTGGGCGAGTTCGCTCGCGAGCACGAGGTGGACTTCTCCTTCGAGATCCACGATGTGGCGCGCTACAGGATCAACGCCTTCCGCCAGCGGGGCGTGATCTCGATGGCCTGCCGCGCGATCCCGCACCGCATCAGCACGATCGAAGAGCTCGCGCTGCCCGACGTGGTGCGCGAACTGGCCGAGGAGGAGCGCGGGATCGTGCTGCTCACGGGGACCACCGGCTCGGGCAAGTCGACGACGCTCGCGGCGATGATCGACCACATGAACCGCGCGACGAGCAAGCACATCGTCACGATCGAGGACCCCATCGAGTTCGTGCATCGCGACATCCGCTGCGTGATCAACCAGCGCGAGGTGGGCATGGACACCGCGTCGTTCAAGCGCGCGCTGCGCAGGGTGCTGCGCCAGGACCCCGACGTGATCCTCGTGGGCGAGATGCGCGACGAGGAGACCGTGCAGACGGCGCTGTCCGCGGCCGAGACCGGACACCTCGTGCTCTCCACGATCCACACGGTGGACGCCACCGAGTCGATCAACCGCATGCTCGACTTCTTCCCGCCCCACCAGCACGGGCAGGCGCGCAGCATGATCGCCGGCACGGTCAAGGGCGTGATCTCCCAGCGGCTCGTCCCGGGCGCGGACGGCGGGCGCGTGGCGGTGTGCGAGATCCTGCGCATGACCGGACGCGTGCGCGACATGATCGTCGACCCCTCACAGACCGGCAAGCTCGTCGAGGTGATCAACTCCGGCGGCTACTACGGCATGCAGACGTTCGACCAGGCTCTGTTCGGCCACGTGAAGGCCGGGCGCGTGACCTTCGAGGACGCCATGCGCGTGGCCTCGAGCCCGCACGACTTCAAGCTGCTGATGCAGGCCGACGGGCGCAGGGGGACCACGATGGAGGACGTCGCCGCGGCCGAGGCCAACCGCGAGGCCAACTCACAGCCCAAGCCGTCGCTGAACGTGGCGTAGCAGCAGGACCTCGGGAGCGTCGTTCGGGGGCGGTTCTGTCTGGCGAGGCGAGCCGCCGGCGAGTGGCGGCCGCCGCCATCCGTCCCCCGCGACGCCGCCCGATACTTCACTTGGTAAAGTAAACGGAGAAATGGCGATCGACGAGACCTGTCCGGTGTGCATGACGGCGGACATAGTTTGCGGCAAGTGGACGCTGCTGCTGATCCGCGACCTCGCCGAAGGGCGCTCGCGCTTCTGCGAGCTCGAACGATCGCTGGCCGGCATCAGCCCGCGCACGCTGTCGCTACGGCTGCGCGCGCTGGAGGAGGAGGGCATCGTCGAACGCCACACCTTCCCGGAGGTGCCGCCGCGGGTGGAGTACGCGCTGACCGCCAAGGGCCGCGCGCTGCTCCCGATCGTCGACGACATGCGCGCCTACGGCGAACGCTGGCTTGGCGCCAGCTGCGCCGAGCGCGCACAGATGGAGCCGGCCGCCGCGCTCGCGGCGGCCTGATCGCCGCCGCTCAGCGCGGGCTCGGCACGGTGTTTTCGGTGAGCTCGCGCTCCACGCGATAGCCCAGCGGCGCAAGCTGCGCGGCGTACACGACGGGTGCGGCGTGAGATACTCCGCGACTACGCGACGCGACCTCATCATCGACGTAGGCATGCACGTGGGCCACGACACGTGCTTCTACCTCGCGAAGGGCTTCAGCGTCGTAGCCATCGAGGCGAACCCGGAGCTCGTCAGCGCGGCGGAAGAGAAGTTTGCCCGCGAGATCGCCGAGGGGCGCTTGCGCATCTTCGGCGTTGCCATCTCGGAGCGAAGTGGAACGGCTCATCTGGCCGTAGCGGATCGGAGCAGCTTCAGCTCGCTCTCGCCAGCCGACGTCGGCAGGGCCGAACAGCGCGGTGTACGGTTTCGCGACGTCGAGGTACCCACCGTGCCGTTCGAGGACATCCTGAACGAGGTCGGCATCCCCTACTACCTGAAGGTCGATATAGAGGGCCTCGACCGCCTGTGCGTTCGGGCGCTCGAGCAGTTCCAGGAACGGCCGGCCTACGTCTCGATCGAGTCCAGCGTCAAGAGCGCAGAGGATCGGCTCGGATTCGACGAGGTCTTCAAGGAGCTTGCCGAACTTCACAAGCTCGGCTACCGCAAGTTTCAATACGTAGACCAGAGGCGTCCTCAGCGGCTACCGGATCCTCCGTTGGAGGGCCAACACTTCGCTCAGCCGGTGCCCGGTCCCGCGTCCAGCGGCGCGTTCGGCGCGGAGGCGCCGGGGCCGTGGGAGTCGTTCCCGCGAGCGCTCGTGCGCGGCGTCTACCTGCGCGCGCTGCACGAGTTGCTGAACCCCGTCGGGCGGTGGTCGAAACTCCCGCCCATACTGCTCTACCGGCGAATGCAACAGCAAGTCCGGCGCCCCGCTGACGCCGGCGCTCGTCGAGGACGACGCGCAGCTCGTTCACCCCTGCACGTCGACTCACCCTCACGCTTGCGCGTATCGAGGCTCCCAACCGGTCCTATCGATCTGCACGCCCGCCTCGGCTCGATCGAGTGAACGTCGTCTGCCTGAGGCAGTGCGCGAGCAGTCAACCCGGCGCGAGAATGGCGGCATCGATCAAGTGCATCGTCTCGGCGTCGTAGGGAACTCGCCGTCGCCCGAGCGCGTCTGACGCCGCGACCCGGTCCTCAGGGGACAGGTCGAGTCCGAGCTCTTGCTCGTGGTAGCATGGCGCGGTGAAGATCGTAGCGATGCTGCAGGCTTATAACGAGCAGCGGTTCATCGGTGACTGCCTGGACCATCTCGCCGAGCAGGGGATTTCCGTTTATCTCGTCGACAACGAATCGACCGACGAGACGGTCGCGATAGCCGAACGCCGGCTCGGCAGGAATCTGATCGGAATCGAGACTCTTCCACGCGACGGGCACTTCGCGCTTCGCAGCCAGCTGGTGCGCAAGGAGCAACTCGCGGAAAGCCTTGAAGCCGACTGGTTCATCCACCAGGACACAGATGAATTCCGTGTGTCGCCGGATCGAGGACGCTCGCTCGCGCAGTCGATCGCCGAGCTCGACGAGGCAGGCTTCAACGCGATTAATTTTTTGGAGTTCGTGTTTCTGCCGACCCGCGAGGCGCCCGACCACGATCACCCCGACTACATGCGGACGATGCGTTCATACTATCCCGTGCTGCCGCGATTCCCCCACCGCCTCAACGCGTGGAAGCGCCAGGACGGGCCGATCGAATTGTCACACTCGGGCGGTCACACTGTCCGCTTTCCCGATCTGCGGATCGCGCCACAGTCGCTTTACTCGCGTCATTACCTGTTTCTGAGTGCGCCGGATGTGGCCCGCAAGTTCGGTCCACAGCGCTACGCGCCCGACGAGATCGAACGCGGCTGGCACAAATGGCGCGCCACGCAGAGTCCCGCCACGGTCACGCTTCCCTCCGAGCGCGACATGCGCACATACGTGGCCGACCATCTGCTCGACCCGTCCGATCCACGCAAGCATCCGGCGCAGCTGCTCGGCCAGTCCGCACCGCCGTCGAGCCGGCGTGGCCGGCTGCGTCGGCGGGCGCGCCGGTTGGCGCGGGCTAGCCAGTGGGCGGGCGGGCGCGCACGCAACGCATCGCCCGAGTCCTGAACCTCGATCGGCGGTGTCAGTCGCGCTGCGGCGCTCAGGCGATCTTCTCGTAGCCCCAGAGGCTGACGAGGTCGCGGTCGAGGTACTCGCTGAGCGCGACCACCTCATGCTTGAAGCGCTGGCGCAACTCGAGCATCGTGCGCTCGTCGGCGGGCGGCGCCTCGACGCCGACCAAGTGGTCGTTGAAGCTTCGCCCCACGCGCCGGCGTCCGCCGGGGGTGGTGAACGCCTCGATCGCGGCCTTCGTGGCGCGCGCGAGCGGGGTTTGTGGATTGCGCAGCGAATACATCAGATGCCGCGCCTCGTGCGAGCGCACCGTACGCGTGGTCACGTTCACGTTCATCACGTCGACCGGCGCGCGGTCGTCGACGTCGAGGAATCGCAGCACGCCGCGCACGGTCGCGTCGTTGTCGCCGTGAAAGTCCTCATAGATCAGCACGAGCACGCGCTCGCGCGGAAAGTGGGCGTGATGGCGACGCAGCTGATCGACGTAGCGCACGTGGTCTGAGTACTGCAGCAGCTGCGGTCGATGAGAGTGACGGGGAATGCGCTTTCCCCTGCCGCGCAAAGGCTCCAGCTCGATCGCCTTGCGCAGCTCCTTCTCGCCCTCGACGCCCCAGCGCAGGAGCATCAGGTGCATCGACCTGAGGAAGCTCGCTGGCTCTCGCAGGATCGCGATTATGCGCGCCTCGGGCTGTAGCTCGGCGATGCGCTCGGCGGCGCTGCGCGACCACAGATAGAACGTCGACGCCTCGCCCGCTCGCTGGGCGGGCGTCGCGCCGTCGAACAGGGCCAGGTACTGCTCGAGCGTTTGCGGATACATGCGCTCGCGCGGCTTGTGCGCGAGCTTCTCGCACGGCGCCATGTCGGCGGCGAGGAACTGCGGCTCCTTGACGTCGGGCATGTAGATCTGCGGGTGGCGCCTGAGCATGCGGTAGAGCGCGGTCGTGCCGGTCTTGGGCGAGCCGACGATGAAGAAATCCGGAACCCGCGAGCCGGTGGCGCGGTCGGTGAGAAGCGATCGCGGCGAGCCAGCCGTGTTCGACCTCGCCGGTGTGGCCATGTTCCCAGGCTACAAGGTCCAACGTGAGCGGGCAAGCGGCGCTGACGGCGCGGCTGCAACGCGCGCTGCGACGGGCAGGAGCGGGTGCGGCCAGGGCGAACCCAGCGCACCATGCGCTCACTCCAGCTGCAGGAAGCGCTCACGGAGTTCGTCGAGGAGGCGGCCGGCCAGCTCACGAGGGTGCTCGCCGGTGGCGCGGAGGTGCCGCTCGCGCTGGAACCCCACGGGGTGTACAGGCGCTCGCGCGCCCAGGGCGCGAGCTCCGTCCTGTATGCCTACAGGGCGCTCACCGGCGAGTTCATCGCCATGCGCCAGGCGGAGCTCGAGCGGCTGGCGAGCCACAGCCGCGCGGCGCGGCTGCTCACGAATTTCCCCGGGCTGGACCGCTACCTGGCCAGCGTGGGCGCGGAGCCGGCGCGGGGCGAGGGGCGCATGCGCGTGGACGCCGCCCTGCTCGCGCTGCTGCGCGACGTGTTCCACGAACAGACCGACTTCGTGCTGCGCCCAGAGCGGCTGCGCGCCGCGCTCGAGCGCCTGGAGAGCGCGGCGCTGGCTCCGGCCGGAGAGACCATGCTCGTGGCGACGCTGCACGGTCTCACCATCGGCTCGGGCGAGCTCGCGCTCACGAGGGGGCTCACGATCGCCCAGCCGCACGCGCTCGAAGGACTGCCCGAAGGGGCGCTGTTCGCGGATGGTCAACCGGGGTACGAGCACCTGATCGTGGCGCTCGCCGCCGGCGAGCAGGACGCGCCGGAGGCGATCGCGCGCGGCCGTGAGGTGCTGAAGGACCTGCTGCGAGCGCTGCGCCTGTTCGGCGATGGCCGCGTGACGCTCGGGCCGCTCGCCTGGGCGCGCGTGGCCGGCGGGGCGTGGGTGCCGTTCGCGCTCGGCGAAGGCGGGCGCCCGCACGGCATGCTCGTGGTCAGCGCCGAGCAGGAGGACGAGCTGCGCGCCTTTTGCAACCTCGTCTCGCGTCGCGCACCCGACGGCAACGAGCTCGCGTGGGCGCTGCGGCGCTTCGAGCTGGGCTGCGAGCGCGCGAGCGCATTCGAGGCGCTCACCGATCACCTGCTTGCGCTGCGTGCGCTGCTCGCCTGTCCCCGTGAGGGGGAGCCCGAGGGACCCGCGAGCGGCCTTTTGCCTGGACGCCTGGCCGCGCTGTGCGCGACGCCCGAGCAGCGTTCGCAGCTGACCGAGCGAACAGTCGCGGCGCTCGCGCTCGAGCGCGACGTGGTCGCGGGCACCGCCACGCCGCACGCCGGCCTCGAGGAGCTGGCCGGGGAGATGGCGGACCACCTGCGCGCGCTGCTCAGGGACGTGATCTGCGGTCACCTCGACGCCAACCTCGCCGGCCTCGCCGACCAGCTGCTGCTGAGCGCCGCGCAGCAGGCACACGCCACGCTCCCCGCGAGCGACGCTCCGGCCGTCGCCGCCGATGCGCCGCCGCCGCGGCAGTCAGTCGAAGAGATGCT
>JASHYF010000238.1 GCA_030043235.1 Solirubrobacteraceae bacterium
GGCTGCGCCGGCCGCGGCCTGCGGCGTGGGCGCGGCCCCGTCGTTGGCCAGCGACCAGATCGTGGTGCGCGCGCGCCGGCCGCGCAGCTCCACCTCTTCCACGTACACGAGGTCGCCGGGGGGATCGGTGAGCGCATCCTTGGTGGCGCCCGAGAGCATCAGCTGGTGGGGCGTGCCCTTCGTCAGCTGCTCGATGCGCGCGGCCGCGTTGGTGGTGTCGCCGACCGCCGTGTACTCCACGCGGCGCTCGGAGCCCACGTTGCCCGACATCACCCGCCCCGAGTTCAGGCCTATGCCCATGCGGAAGGACGATCCGAGGCCCTGCTCCTGCAGCCACGCGTTGAAGCGCGGCAGGCGCACCGTGAGCATCTCGCGCGCCGCGGCGAGCGCGCGGTCGGCGTTGTCGGCCTGCGCGATGGGCGCCCCGAACACGGCCATGATGCCGTCGCCCATGTATGCCACGAGCGTGCCGCCGTGGTCGAGGATGGCGTCGCTCATCTCGCTCAGATAGCGGTTGAGCACTTCGATCACGCGATCGGGCGTGAGCGTTTCGGCGAAGGAGGTGAAGCCGCGCAGGTCGGTGAACATGACCGTGCCCTGTCGCTGCACGCCGCCGAGGCGCAGCCCGGCGTCGGCGCTGGCAAGGACCTCGTCGACGACGTTCTCGGGGACGAAGCGTGAGAACAGGTCGCGCACGCGCTCGCGCTCGAACGCGACCGTCACCAGCTGCACCGACAGCGCGCCGGCGGCGCCCAGGATGAGCGCCCCCGCCGGGTACACGAACGACACCACGGTGCCGCTGTCGAACGCGATCTGCGTAGCGAGCGTGAAGGCGGCGGCGAGGGCGAGCGCGAGTGCGATCGTGGCGATCGGGCCGAGGCGCGCGCTCACGAGCGGCGCCGCCGCGCCGAGCGTGACGATCAGCAGCAGGTCCAGCCATGCCGGCGTCGAGCGCAGCGGCAGCCCTCGCAGCACGGTCTCGATCGCGCTGGCCTGGACTTCCGCTCCCGGCATCTGGCGCGCGGTCGAGGTCGGGTGGAGGTCCTGCAGCGTCGGCGCGGAGGGGCCGACGACGACGATCTTGTCGTGGAAGAAGCCGGCCGGCAGGCGCTTCAGGTATACGCTCGAGAACGACACTTTCGGCAGCCAGCCTTCCGGCCCGTAGTAGTCGATCCACGCCGGAGCGCCCGCGAACTCGCCGGCGTTCACGCGGTGAGAAGTGGCGACTTCGGCGGTTGCGACCGCGAGCGTCGGCAGGCCGCCGACCGAGTAGGTGACGCGGCGCAGCACGCCCCCCGGGTCCGTCGGCAGCAGCCCGTTCGCCGGCCGTGAGCCGACTTCGGCGAGCAGGGGGTTGCCTTCGGCGCCGAGGAAGCGCATCTTGCCGTGGCCTTCCGTTTCGGTGGTGGCCATCACGGTGCGCCCGCCCGCTTCCTGCAGGGCGCCGAGGAGCGCGGCCTCGTCGCTCTTGGCCTGGGGGCACTGGCCGGGCTTCGGCTGTGTGCCGGTCGTGGACAGCGGGCATGCGCTGGCCTCGCTGAACTGCACGTCGTAGGCGATCGCCAGGGGGTGCTCGCGCGCGATGTCTTCGATCACCGCGGCGTGCACGCGTCGCGGGAACGGCCACTGCAGGCCGAGTTCGTCGAAGGTCGTTTCGTCGATCTCCACGAGCACCATGTTCGCCGGCGGGCGCTGGCGCCCCCTGATCGCGAAGCGGGCATCGACCGTGCCGAGCTCGAGCGAGTTCAGAAGGGTGGTCTCGTAGGCGACGATCCCGAACCCCACGGCGCCCACGCCCACGATCGCGAGCAGCAGCAGCCGCAGGCGCCGCGTGCGCGCAGGTCTTGCCCGCCACATGCGCTGTGCTTTCACCCGTTCACCTGAGGCTCGCCCCCGTCGTCGACTCGGATACGAGCATCATTTCAGCCTCCGACCACGACGTGTGCGTCGATTGCGCATGACCTACGCGCGGTCTATCCTGGCCGAGGTTATGGATGGGTCGCGTTTCGTTCTGCCGGACGCCACCACGCTCGCCGAGCGCTACGTGATCCAGGCGCCGATCTCCAGCGGGGCGATGGGGGCGGTGTACCGCGCGCTGGACACGGACAGCGGCAGGCTGGTCGCGATCAAGCACGTCCACAACACCAGCCACGCGGAGCGCTTCGAGGTCGAGGCACGCCTGCTGTCGCTGCTGCGCCACCCGCGGGTGGTGAAGGTCCTGGACCACTTCTCCGACGAGCGGGGGCAGTACCTGGTGATGGAGCTGGTGGCGGGCACCGACCTCAGCGCGGTGCTCGCGCGCGACGGCAACCCCGGCCTTGATCTCGACCAGGCGCTCGACTACGCGCGTCAGGCGTGCGAGGCGCTGGACTACGTGCACGAACAGCAGATCGTGCACCGCGACGTCAAGCCGCACAACCTGATTCTCGGCGAGGACGGCGTCGTGCTCGTGGACTTCGGCATCGCGCGGCTGCTGGCGGACGAGGAAGAGGAAGAGGGCACGGTGGGGGTGGGCACGCCGAAGTACATGGCGCCGGAGGTGTTCGCCGGCGGCGCCGTGTCGCCGCGCAGCGACGTGTTCAGCCTTGCCGCCACGCTGTGGACTCTGATCGTGGGCAGGCCCCCGGTGTACGCGAGCCCGGACAAGCTCGTCGACCTCGCTCCCCGGGTTCCCGCGGAGATCGCCGAGGCGGTGCAGGCGGGCCTGGAGATGATCCCCGAGCGCCGGGTCGCATCGATCGCCGCGTTCGCGCGGGCGCTGGGCGCCGACCGCAAGGCCACGAACAGGCAGGCCACGGTCGGCGGCTCGCTCACCCTCTCGGTCGAGGGACCCGCCGCGCATCGCGTCCTGATCGAGGGGATCGTGCGCACCGCCGCCGGCGTGTTCGGCGCGTCGGCCTCCTCGATCGCGCTGACCGACGCGAACACAGGCGAGCTCGTCTACCAGTCGGCATGGGGCGCGGGGGCGCGGGAGATCGTCGGCGTGAGGCTCCCGCCGGGCCAGGGGCTCGCCGGCAGCGTGATCGAAGAGGGGGAGCCGCTGGCGGTGGGCGACTGCCGCACCGATCCGCGCTTCGCGGCGCGCATCGCGGCGGGCACCGGCCACGTCCCCTACACGATGGTCGTCGTGCCGCTCACCCGGGGGGGTCGCCCGATCGGCGTGCTCTCGCTGCTCGACCGCCGCGACGGCGGCCAGTACGGCCCCGAGGACGCCGAGCGCGCGGCGCTGTTCGCGGAGCTGGCGGTCAGCGCGATCGAAGCCGGCGGCCAGGCGCTGCCCAGCCTCGGCAGGCCCGGGCGGCGGGTGAGCGCGCACTGAGGCTCACAGTCGCTACTAGAACGTCTGGTTGGCGCGGCCGTGCCTTTACGATGTAACCGTGCACGACGCGTCCATGTCCCAACGTCAACGCAGCGCCGAACAGGCCGTGGAAGGGAAGGTCGCTGACCTCGCTGAACTGCAGGCGGCACGCGTCGCCCGGCCGCACGCCAGCCGCGCCCAAACGATGAGCGAACGACTCGAGCGTGCCCACGAGTTGTGCGCGCAGCTCGCGAAGCTGCGGCCCATCAACCGACGCTCGTCCTGATGGTGCCAGACCTCGCGGGCCTCCTGCGAGCGCTGAATGAGGGAGGCGTCGACTTCGTCGTGATCGGAGGCATCGCGGTGAGCGCCCACGGAACCGTGCGGGCGACCGAGGACCTTGACATCGTCCCGGATCCCAACAAAGAGAACCTCGACCGCTTGGCTGACCTGTTGGTCTCGCTGGAGGCGCGCTTGACGCTCCGATCCACGCAACTGTTCGGACTCGCAGAGCGTTCTGCGCTCCATCGCGGGCGCAACCCGACGACCACGACCCGGCTCGGCGATCTCGACATCGTGCAGCGTGTCCCGGGAGTGCCGGGCTACGCTGTGATCCCTGCGTGACGCCGAGACTACGACGCTCGGCGACGTGCCGTTGCGCGTCTGCTCGCGGGCCGCGCTGATCACGATGAAGCGTGCACGCGCGAGCACACAGGACCTCGCCGACATCGAGGATCTCGAAGCTGGGGCGGATCAACCGGGCTGACGCGTCACGCGCGTTTCCTACCAACCATCACGTGCATCGCGCACTCGTCGAGACCACGATGGGCTCAGGGCCGCGCGAGGTAGGACTGGCCGGTGAACAGGGTGATCGTCTTGCGCGTGACGAAATCGCGCACGGACACGACGCCGCGCTTGACGTACGTGAACGTCCCGTCGCACCGGTTGGCCACGCTCCACTGCGTCCCCCGCACCGTCGCCGCGCTGTACTGCCCCCGCGTCGAGAATTTGCCGTGCGCGCTCGCGTTCAAGCGCCCTAGCGTC
>JASHYF010000025.1 GCA_030043235.1 Solirubrobacteraceae bacterium
GTGCGGGCGCGCCCACGAGGCAACGTCCGGGCGCGCCCACGAGGCGACGTGCGGGCTCGAGCAGGGCTCTTTGTCGAACCTGCCCCGGCCGGCGAGCTTCACCGGCTTTCGCGCCGCGCGGCCGTGGGATCGCACGCCGGCGCGGGAGCGCGAGTACTTCCAGCTGCTGGGGGAGGGGCTCGTGGTCGTGCTCGCCCCCGCGGAGCGCGCTGGACGTGGACGCGCGCCCGCGGGCATGCGCCCCGAGAACGGCGGGGCGTGGCTGCACGTCGGCGCCGACGGGACGGTCACCGCGTTCACCGGCAAGATCGACATGGGCGAGGACAACCGCACGTCGCTGTCGATGCTCCTCGCGGAGGAGCTCCGCGTGCCGCCTCGCGCGGTGCGCCTGGCGATGGGCGACACCGACCTGTGCCCGTCAGACCCCGGCACGTTCGGCAGCCGCTCGCTGCCCGACGCCGGCGAAGACCTCGCGACGACCGCGGCGGCCGCGCGCGAGCTTCTGATCGAGCTGGCGGCGCAGCGGCTGTCGGTGGCGCCGGACGAGCTCGAGGCACATGAGGGGACGGTTCGGGGCGGCGGCCGCGCGGTGCCGTATCGGCAGCTCCTACGCGGTCTGCGCCGCGTTGCGAGCGCCTCGGGACAGGCGCCGCGCACGCCCGCCGCACACTGGCGCGTGGAGGGGCACGCGATGCCGCGCGTCACCGGCAGGGCGCTGGTGACGGGCGCGCACCGCTTTCCCTCGGACCTCGAGCGGCCGGGGATGCTGCACGGGCTCATCCTGCGCGCGCCCGCGTACGGCGCGGCGCTGGAGTCCGTCGAGCTCGAGCGCGCCGGGGCCATCCCCGGCGTGACCGTCGTGCACGACGGCGAGCTCGTCGCGGTGGCCGCCGCCGAGCGTGCGACCGCCGCACGGGCGCTCGCCGCGATCGACGCGGACTGGAGCTGGACGCGCCAGCCCGGCGAGCACGAGCTCGTCCCCCAACTGCGCTCGCATCCCGTCGAGGTCCTCGGCTGGCAGGGCGGCGTCGATCAGCGCAGCGGGGAGGTCGAGCGGGCGCTCGCCGCCGCCGAGGTCGGCCTCCAGGGCACCTACACGACCGCGTACATCGCCCACGCGACGCTCGAGACGAGGGTCGCGCTGGCCGAGTGGCACGACGAGCGCGTGACGGTCTGGACGGGAACGCAGCAGCCGTTCTTCGTCCGCTACGAGCTCGCCGCCGCGCTGGGCGTGCCCGAGGAGCGGGTACGGGTGATCGTGCCCGACTTCGGCGGCGGCTTCGGCTCCAAGCACACCGAGGCCGAGGCCATCGCCGCCGCGCGGCTCGCCCGCGCCGCCGGCGCCCCCGTGCGCGTGGCGCTCAGCCGCGAGGAGGAGTTCCGGCACACGTTCATGCGCCCCGCCGCGGTCATCGACGTGCGCAGCGGCGCGCTCGCCGACGGCACGATCTCCGCGTGGGAGTTCCGCGACGTGAACGCCGGCGCCCCCGGCCTCGCGCCACCGTATGCGATCGCCAACACGCGCCTGGTCTTCCAGCCGGCCGGCTCGCCGCTGCCGCAGGGCCCCTACCGCGCGCTGGCGTCCACCGCCAACAACTTCGCGCGCGAGTCGCACATCGACGAGCTCGCCCACGCCCTGCACATGGACCCGCTGGAGCTGCGCCTGCGCAACGTCGCCGACGAGCGCCTGGCGGACGCGCTGCGCGCCGCCGCCGAGCGCGCTCAGTGGAGGCAAACGCGCGCTCACCCGCGAGACGGCTATGGCATCGGCATCGCCGGCGGCGTCGAAAAGCAGGGACGCGTGGCCACCTGCGCGCACGTGCGCGCCGAGGACGGGCAGCTGGAGATCCTGCGCATCGTCACCGCGTATGACTGCGGCGCGCTCGTCAACCCGGTGAACGTCGAAAACCAGATCGAAGGCGCGCTCGTGATGGGGCTCGGCGGCGCGCTGTTCGAGGCGATCCATTTTGCCGGCGGACGCGTCCTCAACGCATCGCTGCGCGAGTACCGCGTGCCGCGCTTCAGCGACGTGCCGCCGATCGAGCTGGTGCTGATCGACCGGCCGGACATTCCCTCGGCGGGCGCCGGTGAGACGCCCATCATCGCGATCGCGCCGGCGCTCGCCAATGCGATCTTCGCCGCCTGCGGTCTGCGCATCCGCTCGCTGCCGCTGCTGCGCGACGGGCGCCTGGCGGCTGCGAACGGGACTCGCTGAGGGCTTCTTCTCCGCGCCGGCGCGTCAGGCGATCGCCACCATGCGCTCGATCGGCACGCGCGCCCGCTCCGCGATCTCCTCGGCGACACGCACCTCATAGCGATGATGAAGCAGCGCGTCGCGCAGGCTCTCGATGGTGATCACCTTCATGAAGGCGCACACGGCGGCACGTCTGACGGGAATGAAGCGCTTGCCGGGATTCTGCGTCCGGAGCGGGTAGAGCATGCCCGTCTCGGTGGCGACGATGAACTCCTTCGCCTCCGAGCGCCTGGCGTAGTCGAGCATGCCGCCCGTGGAGAGCATGTGGCAGTGCGCGCCTTCGACCTCGCCGGAGGCGACGAACTCCATCACCGAGGTCGTGCAGCCGCACTCCGGATGGATGAGGAACTCCGCGCCGGGATGCTCGGCGCGGATCTGCTCGATGTCCCGCGGGCGGATGCCCGCGTGCACATGGCACTCGCCGTTCCACACGCGCAGCGGCCGTTCGAGGCGGCGCTCGACGTACGCGCCCAGCCACATGTCCGGTCCGAACAGGATCTCGCTGTCCTGCCCGTGCTCGCGCCACACGTGTTCGACGACCTGCACGGCGTTCGAGGAGGTGCAGCAGTAGTCGGTCTCGGCCTTGACCTCCGCGGAGGTGTTGACGTACATGACCACGATCGCCCCCGGGTGTTCGCGCTTCCACGCGCGCAGCTCCTCGGCGGTGATCGTGTCCGCCAGCGAGCAGCCGGCGCGCAGGTCCGGCAGCAGCACGGTCTTGCCGGGGCACAGCACGCACGCGGTCTCGGCCATGAAGTGCACGCCGCAGAAGGCGATCAGCTCCTGTGCGCTCGCCGCCGCCTGGCGGGAGAGCGCGAGCGAGTCGCCGACGAAGTCCGCGACGTCCTGCACCGCCGGGCGCTGGTAGTTGTGGGCGAGGATCACCGCGCCGCGCTCGCGCGCCAGCTCGCGCACCTCCCGCTGCAGGCGTGCGATCTCCCGCGGGCCGGGCGAGGGTGCGATGGCCTCGCTCACTCCTCCGCCCCATGCAGCGGCTGGCCGATCTTCGAGCCCTGGCGGTAGGCGGAGATCGCCTTCAGCCCCATCCGCCACGCGTCGATGAACGCCGACTCGATCGTCGCCACGGTGGCCTCGCGCGGCAGGTTGAGCGTCTTGGAGACGCCGCCGCTGAGCAGCGGCTGGACCGCGGCGACCATCGCCAGGTGAGCGTGGACCGGCAGCGGGTCGGGACCGCCGGCCGTCTGCACCAGCGGGCTGTCCGCGCGGCGCAGCTCGGGCGCGCCGGCAAGGTGCCCGTGGTCGAGCGCGTACTCCCCGAGCTGCTCCACCGCATGCGTCGAGTAGCCGAGCGCGAGCAGGCCGTCTGTGAGCGCGCGGCTCGAGAAGTGGCTCACGCCGCCGTCCGTGAAGTGCTTGTGCCCGGCGAGCGCGTAGTAGGGCTCGATGCCGGTGCTCTCGCAGTCGAGCATCAAGCTGACCGTGCCGGTGGGAGCGATCAGCGTCGTCTGCGCGTTGCGCAACCCGTGGGCGGCGCCATGCTCGAGCGCTTCCTCCCAGGCCGCGTGCGCCGCTTGCAGCACCTCCGGGGGCGCCTCGCCCCCGATGCGCCTGGCGGCGTCGCGGTGGGCGGCGAGCACCGCGAGCATCGGCTCGCGGTTACGTGCGAACTCCTCGAACGGCCCCAGCGCAGCCGCCAGCCGCGCGGAGCGGCGGTAGGCGGCGCCGGTCATCAGCGCGGTGATCGCGGCCGCCCACGCGCGCGCCTCATCGCAGTCGTAGGGGACGCCGAGCGTCAGCAGCAGCGCGGCGAGGTTGGCGTAGCCGATGCCGATCGGACGCAAGCGCCGCGCGCCGCGCTCGATGCGCTCGGTCGGGTAGGCCGAGCCGTCGACGATCGCATCCTGGGCCAGCACGAGCGCCTCGACGGCGGCCACGAACGAGTCGACGTCGAAGTCCCCGCCGCGCAGGAACGCGAGCAGGTTGAGCGTGGCGAGGTTGCACGCGGACTCGCCCACGTGCAGGAACTCGCCGCACGGGTTGGACGCGGTGATGGGACCCGAGCGCGGACAGGTGTGCCAGCGGGCGATCGCGTCCGCGAACTGCAGCCCGGGATCGCCGCACACCCAGCTCGCCTGGGCGCACGCGCGCAGCAGCTCGCGCGCCGGCAGCGTCTGCACCACCTCGCCGGTGGTGACCGCCCGCAGCTGCCAGTCACCGCCCTGCACCGCGGCGCGCATGAACTCGTCGCTGACGCGCACCGCGTGCGTGGCGTTCTGGAAGGCGAGCGAGCGCATGGCCTCCTCGGGCTGGAAGCCCGCGGCGAGCAGCGCCGCGCCGTGCTCCTCCTCGCGCGCCTTGCAGGCGATGAACTCGAGCACGTCCGGATGCTCCGCGTCCAGCACCACCATCTTGGCGCCCCGCCGCGCGCGCCCGCCCGAGCGGATCGTCGCGGCCCACGCGTCCGCGGCGCGCATGAACGACACCGGGCCGCTCGCCAGGCCGCCGCGCGAGACCGACTCGCGCGAAGAGCGAACCCCCGACAGGTTCACGCCCGTGCCGCCGCCCTGCTGGAAGATCAGGCCCTCGCGCGCGTTCCAGTCGAGCAGCGCGCGAATCGAGTCCGCGGTCTCCAGGATGAAGCACGCCGAGGTGAGCGGCTCGGCCTCCACGCCCACGTTCAACCACACCGGCGTTGCGAACGTCGCGCGCTGGCGGAGCACCAGGGCGGCCAGCTCGGCTTCCAGCGTGGCGCGCTCATGCTCGTCGCGGACGTGGCCCGACGCGAGCGACCACGCGCCGATCGTGCGCACCACGCGTTGCACGAGCTCTCGCACCGAGCGCTCCCGCGAGCCGTCCGCGCGACGTGCGAAGTAGCGGCGGGCGACCGTCGCCACGGCGGTCTGCGACCAGCCCACCGGCGCCTCCACGTCCTCGCAAGCAAACGCGAGCCCGCCGTCCTCCGAGCGCGACGCGACCGAGCGCGTGCCCCACTCGACGAGCGCGTACGGGTCCTCCGCGGCATCGGTGAGCGCGCGTGCCGGCAGGCGCTTCGTCTTGGGCGTCACACCTGAGGTCGTGCTCATGGCGTGGTCCACACGCGCATGCCGATGCGCCCGAAGTCCCACACGGTGAGGGCTTCGGCTTCGGGCACGCGCACGCAGCCGTGTGAGGCGGGGTAGCCGGGCACTTCGGGGAACTCGTGTATGGCGAAGCCGGGGTAGAAGTACTGGGCGAGCGGCATCCACACTTCGAAGGGCGCCGACCAGCTCAGGGTGTAGCGTTCGATCACTTCGAAGTGCCCGACCGGCGTGGGCCACCCGGGCCTGCCGGTGGACACGTGAATCGCCCGCCACACGCGTCCGCCGCGGACGAGCAGCAGCACCTGCTGAGCGATGTGGATCTCCATCCCTTCGGCGGCGGACCACGGGGTCGGGCGGCGCGCGCGCGCGAGCGCGGCCTGCGTGCGCGGCCCGGCGATGCCGTCTCGTTCCAGCCCGCTCCATCCCTGGAAGGCGACCACCGCGTGCCATGTCTGCACGCCGAACACGCCGTCGTCTGCGTGGGCCGGCAGATAGGTCAGTCGTTCCAGCTTCTGCTGCAGGGAGCGCACCGCGGCTCCGCGCGAGCCGAGCTGCAGCATCGCCGCCGCGCGCGCCGCGCCGGCGGGAGACGCAGAGGCAAGCGCCGCCGGTGCGCGGGTTGCGCAGGCGGCCGCCAGCGCCAGCACGGCCAGCAGGACGCGGGCCGTCGCAAACAGCGCGCCGCTCCTGCCGCGGGGGGCTGCCGATGTGCTCGTTGCGTGCATGCCTCGCACGCTAGGTCGCGCGCGCCGGGCGGACATCCGCACAACTCACGCTTCGTGCGGCGGGAAAAGCACCGACCGTCGCGGAGGTCTTGCCCGCTTGGCCGCATGCGCCAATGCGCGTGAACTCGGCGCGAACAGGCTCTCGGGGCCGTCTGGAGCGTTATCGCAAACGTCTGCCGATGGGTAGTAAACCCCCATGGGCGATCAGCACGCTACGCCGATGGCGTGCGTGGGCACCAGACAGATCATGAGCCGTACGGCA
>JASHYF010000239.1 GCA_030043235.1 Solirubrobacteraceae bacterium
GCTTGCACGCGACACAGCCGAAGCGATCGACAACGGCGAGAACCTGCGCGACTGCGCCCGGCGGTTGCAGGCGATCGCCGCGCTACAGGACGCGCTCAGCGAGCACACCGGGGAAAGCGGCGGGACTTTTGGGTCGCCGTGTCCGGCCGTGTCGAGCATGAGCATCGCGTCCCGACCTTCGTCCGGTCAAGCCTAAGCTAAGCCGTCAGCTTGTGTAGCGCGTTGACCGACAGGCCGACGTAGCGCGTGCCGCATCGAGTGCGCGACGGCCGGCGATCCCGCAGACTCCGGTCTTCTTCCCCTCGCCCCCGCCCTGTGCGAACATGTGTTCGTATGGGCAATCCCCCTTTCAGGCCGCTGCGGGAGATCGAACACGAGGCTGGGCGTGGCGACCTGCGCATGGCGGCATCCCTCAGCAGGGACTACGAGCGCGAGGTGGGCCATCCGATACCGCTTGGCGTGGCGCTGTGGCTGCTGCCGCTGGTCGCGCGGCAGAGCCCGGTGGAGTACGACACGTGGGCGCTGCGATGGCTGGCGCGGTGGATCACGGAGACGCCCGCGGGGACGATCGCGCGTGCGGTCGAGGTGGCGGCGTCGCTCGCGGACCTGCCCGGCGACCCCGACGCGTTCGAGAGCTTGCAAGAGCTGGCCCGCTTCAGTCCGTGACGCGCGCTCCGCCCAATCCCGATCGGATCGCCGCCGGGATCGCCGGCCGAGGCCCCTGCGCGAGCGCCTGCATTCTGCGAAACGCCTGAATCGCGTCCCGGAGACCGCGCTTGGCCCGTCGTTTCCTGGGCGGCATCCTACCTACGGAGTTTTTCCGATTGACAAAACTAGTTCCATCAAATAGAGTTTCCACCGCACAGAGTCCCCGGTGTCGGACCGACCCCATGCTCCCAGGGGTTGACTTTAGGAGTCCATGCAAAGCCCCTCCAACCAGACTTGTGACCCCCTGAGCGCCTGGTGGCCACCGAAGCTCCTCGGCCGCCCGCGACGGCGCCCGATCGGGATCTAGCGATGCGCCGGCAAGCCACGCAAGCCGAGCGCGACGCCATGCAACGCCTCGCCGACGCCGAGCGAGCAGCCTGCGAGGCGCGGGCGCACCTGCTTGCGGTGATCAGGCGCGAAGCCCGCAGGGAACACGCCGAAGAGCAACTGCTAGAGGCATCCGCTCCCGACAGCCACGTCCCTGTGCGCAGCTCCTCCGCATAAACGTCTCCCCCGCGCGCAGTCCCGCCGCGGCTCCCCCCTCCGGCCGCGGCGGGACACCGCGTGCAGGCGAGCGTCTCCCGTGGGCGAGCGTCTCTCCAGCTCGCGCCCACGCAGGTTCCCCGCGGACACGCCGGGACAGTCCGAGCGAGCTGCGAGCCTGGCGCCGAGCCTGGCCGCAGGGCCCGCGTGACGCGGCCGGCGGCGCATGCTGCTACTGATCTGTGGACGATGGGAGAGTTGCACGTGGACTCGGCGAGCAGGGCCGAGCGCGCCGGTGCGTTCGCGCGCGTGGCGGACGAGTACGACCGCGGACGTCCCGGCTATCCGCACGCGGCGATCGACTGGCTGCTCGGCTCCGACGCGCTCGAGGTGCTCGACCTCGGCGCGGGCACGGGCAAGCTGACGGCCGCGCTGCTCGCCGCCGGACACCGCGTGACGGCCGTGGAGCCGCTTGCCCAGATGCGCGAGATCCTCGCCGCCGCGCTGCCCCGGGCGCACGTGCTCGCGGGGACTGCCGAGGCGCTGCCGCTCGCGAGCGCTAGCGTGGATGCCGTGACCGTGGGCGCCGCCTTTCACTGGTTCGACCAGCGCGTCGCGCTGGCGGAGATCGTACGCGTGCTGCGCCCGCCAGGGGTGCTCGGCCTGCTCGGCAACGCCTTCGGCACCTCGCCGCCGTGGGTAGCGCGCGTGCGGGAGATCCTGGGCCCGCCGGCGGTGCAAAGGCCCGGGCACTGGCCCTCCGCGGAAGAGCTCGCGCGGCTGTTCGCGGACGTGGAGGACCGCGAGTTCCCCCACGAGCAGAGCGTCGACCGCGCGAGCCTGCGCGACCTCGCGCGCTCGCGCAGCAGCGTGGCGGTCATGCCCGAGGACGAGCGCGAGGCGTTGCTCGCGCGCCTCGACCGGCTGTGGGACGAGGAGCCCGAGCTGCATACCCTGGGCACACCCCATACGGGGGCGCACCCTGAAGGGCACACCCCCTGCGGGGGGGCACCCCCTGCTGGGGCACAGGCACGCAGGCAGGCGGGCGGTCGCGCGCACGCGCTGATGCCCTGGCGCGCGCGCGTGCGACGTTGCCGGGGCCTGCTAGGCGGTGAGCTCTCGCCGTGACGCGAGCGCTGCAGGACGCTCGCCGGGGGCGAACGTGACGGCGCTGGCGCCGGCGTTCATACCGAGCCCGTCCGCCAACGGCTTCCACGTGGGGCCGCTGTTCGTGCACGCCTACGGCCTCTGCTACGTCGTCGCCGTGAGCGCGGCCGTGTTCGTCACGGTGCGCCGCTGGGAGGCCCGGGGCGGGGATCGCCAGCTGGTCTACGACGTGGCGCTGTGGGCCTTTCCCGCCGGGGTGATCGGCGGGCGGCTGTACTTCCTGGCGACGAGCTGGAACGAAATCCCGCCGCACTGGTGGGGGCCGTTCGCGATCTGGAAGGGCGGCCTGGGGATCTGGGGCGGCGTCGCGCTGGGCACGCTCGTGGGCATCTGGGTGCTGCGCCGCCGCGGCGCGAACGTGCTGCTGTTCATGGACGCCGCCGCGCCCGCGCTGCTCGTGGCGCAGGCGATCGGGCGGGTCGGCAACTACTTCAACCAGGAGCTGTTCGGGCTGCCGAGCAAGCTGCCGTGGGCGCTTGAAATCTCGCCCGCGCACCGCCCCGCCGCGTACGCCGCGTACGCGACCTTCCAGCCGACGTTCCTGTACGAGCTGATCTGGGACCTGCTGCTGGCGGGCGCGCTCGTGTGGCTCGCCCGCCGGCGCAGCATCAGGCCGCCGGGCGTGTTCGCGCTGTACGTCTCCGGCTACTCCTTCGCGCGCATCGGCGAGGAGCTGCTGCGCGTCGATCCCGCCCACCACATCTTCGGCCTGCGCTTGAACCTGTATGTGGCGAGCATCCTGTGCGTGGT
>JASHYF010000240.1 GCA_030043235.1 Solirubrobacteraceae bacterium
TCCTCCGCGCCCACGAACCACGTGCGCAGGCCCCGCCAGCGCTCGAACAGCTCGGCCTGGCGAAGCGCGCGCTGCTCATCGACGGACATGCCTCCCGGCAGCGCCACGAACTCCTCCGCCGCGACGATCCGCCCGACGAGCTGCCCGGAGCCGGCCTCCTCGATCCGCTCCAGCAGCGCGAGTATCTCCGCCGAGTGCTGCATGCGGCTCTTGCGAAAGCCCTGCAGGTGCTCGAGCAGCGCCCCCTTGCCGCGCTCGAACTCCTCCTCGTCGACCTGCTCGACCGTGCGCATGATCTCGCCGAGCGAGCGCATGAACGCGAGCGCGCCCGCGTGCAGAGCCTCGACCTCCGCGAGCACGCGCTCGAACAGCTCTCGCAGCCGGGTTCCCGCCGGCTGCTCGCGATCGAGCTCCCGGGCGAGTCGCGCTAGCGCGTCGCGGATCGAAGGCAGGCGCGCGGTGTCCAGCCGCCCGATCTCCTCGCCGAGGGCGTCGAGCCGCGCGAGCAGCTCCTCGGTGATGCGGCCCGCCGGCGTGACGTCGTAGGTGTAGCGGTTGCGTCGCCACTCCGCAGCAGTGGCGGCGAGGCTGGCGTCATGGTCGCGCTCGACGGCGCCCCAGCGGTCGAGCGCCGCCAGGCGCTCCTCAAGGCGATCCTCCTCGATGCTCAGCGCGTAGCGCTCGCGCAGGCGGTCTGCAAGCTGAGCGGGGCGCAGCCGCAGGCCGAAGGCCTGGTGCTCGAGGTAGAGCACGCGCATGATGCGCCGGTAGGTCTCCGCCTCTTCGGCCGTCGCGTAGCTGAGCACCGAGTGGGCACCGAAGCGCTCCGCGACAGGGGTGCCTGCGTCCGCGACGACAGCCTCGCCAGCGGCCGGCTCGACGACTCCCGCGAGCTCCAGCCCGGCGCCGAGCAGCGCAGGCGAGAGCTCAGGTTGCATGGTCGCTTCGCTCGCGATCGTGGAGGGGCTCTGCCTGCACAAGCCCGGACAGGCGCAGATCGAGCAGCACATGCCGCGGCGGAGCGCCGCGCGCGAGCGCGTCGGCGACATCGCGAGCGGTGGTGGGCAGCTCGATGTGGGTCTCGGCGAGCGCCATGATCTCCTGCTGTTCGGCGACGCTGAGTCGGTGCGCGGCGGGATGGCGGCCGCGATGGCGCTCGACTGAAGGCACGTGGCCGCGCTCCACCGCCGTGTCGAGCACCTTTCCGCCGAGGCGGAGCAGCCAGCTGACCGCCTCGTCTCCTGTGGGCGCCGACTCCCATCGGAGGCGCGCCGTGGCGAGCGTCTCGGTGGTGAGGTCGTAAGCAAGCGCGGGGTAGCGGACGCTGCGCAGGAAGACGGTGAGGAGCGATGTGAACCAGCGCTCGGCGAACAGTTCGAACTCCATAGGTGGCTGATTCGACAAAACCCGCATTATCTTCTTCAAAGGATTGCGACGGGTCCGGACGGAACGAGGTCGAGGCATCGGTCAATCTCGCCCTCGCGGCTTGACTGGGGCCGTCAGCGTCGATTGCGGCGGCGAGCCTGCTTTGCCGCGGTGCGCTTGCTGCGGCTGGTGCTCGTCCGCCGGCGTCTTTGCGGCTGAGCTCGCTGGCGGGAGTCCTCGCGCGTGCCGGCCAGCCTCGCGTTGTACGCCGCGATCCACAGCTCAGCGGCCGCCGGATCGGTGGGGTCCACGCCCTCGGCGATCATCTGCATGGCGATCGACTTGCTCATGCCCCAGCGAGAAGGATCCCGGCACGCCGCGGCGCTTCCGCGGCGAAGGCGCTCGCAGGCTTCCGTGAGCGCGTCTACGCGGTCCCCTTCGAGCTTGCCCGCTCGATCGAGGAAGCCCATGAATGCGGAGAGGCAGTCGGGCAGCGTCTCGATCGCCTCCTCGTCCATCGTCATCTTGCGTGGCGCGCAGTCGAGCATGAACTCTTCGACGTGGGCCACCGTCCAGCGGGTCGGGTGTCCGTCGTGATAGTCGCGTTTCCAGTCGAGCAGCGCGCAGGAGATGAACTCTCCGTGGCGCCAAACCGCGCTGTCGAGGCCGTGCTCATCCTGCACATAGCGCCCGTAGTCGCGGACCAGCTCGTCGAGCACGGCCTCCTCGGCGGCGTTTTCCCCGGAGGAAGGCCCGTCTTCATCTTCGTCTTCGTCCAACTCGGGGTAGGTCGTGACGTGGCCCAGGGCCTGCGCATCGCTGCTGATCGCGCGCGCGAGGATCGGCAGGCATACGCCCACCTCCAACGGCGCCGTGAGCTGCGCCTCGTTCATGCGCTCGACCACGGTACGAACACGCTCGGTCAGCGCTTGCTCGGTCGATCGCTCGGCTCGTTCGGTCAGCTGGGCGAGCGCTGCATCGAACTCGTCCGCCGGCCCCGTTCCGGTCAGCAGCGCATCGACCGCGATCGGCCCCTCCTCGCCGGTCGCGAGCATCAAGCACGCCGCCTGCGGCGCGCCGGCTCCCGGACGATCGAGGACGGCTACCCACGCTTCACCGGAGGGAATCTCACCGTTCCAGACCTCTCTCACCGTGAGCGTGCCGACGGCGCCGGCCGCCCCTTCCTCGCGCACGGGAAGTCCACGTGCCGCCCGCGACGCAGCGCGGGCGATCGTCTCACGGCCGAACGCGCTGAGCACCGCCAGGACACCGGCGGACGCCTCACAGCCGCGGTCCGCGAGTGTGTCGACGAGCATCTTCCCCAGCTCCGGGGGTACGCACGGATCGTCGAAAGTGGCGAGCAGCGCGACCCCAATTCGCTCCAGCCCGACGACATCGCCGGCGATCTCCGGCTCCTCGAGCAGCTCATCGAGACGCGCTCGTGTTGACGTTCGAATCGCGTCGAGCTCGTCCTCGGTGATCGTTGCCGACATGGCGGAACCGTAGAACCCGTCGCGGACGTGACTTGGCCGCCAGCCTTGAAACGTTCGCCGGCGAGTGAGCAGCTCTATTCGGCCTCGGTGCCCTCGTCGAGGATCGCGATCGCTGCATAGCCTCAGCCCACCGTCCCCTCGGGTCCTGGGCGCAAAGCAGGTCGGCGCGGGCCCGGGCACGGTGGCGATCGCTGCCCGTCCCAACCCAGATTGCAAGGCGGGATGCGGTGTCCGCTGCGGCGAACGCAGCTTCATGCTTGCCCGTGCGCTTACCGATACGTACTGGCCGGCTCGTTTGACCGCGCCGCGACCGCCTTGGGACCCGGATTCACCACGAACATGGAACACGCCGGACACTTGATGAGGCCTGACCGCCCAGCCGCCGACCCGGCCTGCCGCCTGCCGGTCGAGAGCTCGACGGACTTTCTGGCGCGCGTGGGTCCTGACGTGAGGTTCACGTATGTGTCCGCCGGCTGCGAGAGGCTCACGGGGTGGGCGGCTGAGGAGCTCGTCGGGCGAGATATGCACGAGCTCGCTCATCCCGATGATCTTGCGGATGCGCACGCTGCGCACGCGGCAGCGCTGTGTGCCACCGGGCCGAGCACCGCGGTGCTGCGGATGCGCTGCAAGGACGGGGGCTTTGTGTGGCTGGAATCGATCGCCCACTCGCTGCGTGACGAGCATGAGGCGATCTCAGAGTTCCAGGTGGTGTTCCGCGACGCCAGCGCCCGTGTGCGCGCCGAGCAGCAGCTCGCCCAGCACGCCCGTCAGCACGGCGCCGTCGCGCGTCTCGGGCAGGTGGCGCTGCGCGAGCAGGACCTGTCGACGCTCGTCGAGGAGGTCGTGGCAACGGTCGCGAGCACCCTCGCGGTGCAGCTCTGCGGCGTGCTCAGGCTGCGCGAGGACGATGACCTGCTGGACATCCTCGCCCACGCGGGCGACTGGGCTGGCGAGACCATCGGCCTGCCCGCCGGGACGGGCACGCAGGCCGGCTACGCGCTCGCCACGGGCGAGCCGGTGATCGCCGAGGATCTTCGCAGCGAGAGGCGCTTCGATGCCAGCAACCTGCTCAGCGAAGGCATGCTCAGCGGCATGGACGTGATCATCGCGCGCCACGAGCGACCGTTCGGCGTGCTCTCGGCCCACGCAACGCAGCCCCGGCGCTTCAACGTCGACGACGTGAACTTCCTGGTTGCGGTCGCCAACCTGCTCTCCGCGGCGGTCGAGCATCACCGCAAAGAGGAGCTCACCCGGCACGCTTCCCTGCACGATCCGCTGACCGGACTGCCGAACCGCACGCTGGCGCTCGATCGCCTCGATCGCGCGCTCGCCAGGCGCCGGCGCGAAGGGATCGACGTGGCGATGCTGCTCCTCGACCTCGACCGCTTCAAGCTCATCAACGAGTCGCTCGGTCACGCGACCGGCGATGAGCTGCTGGTCGTTCTGGCCTCCCGGCTGGCCGACGCGGTGCGCTCCAGCGACACGATCGCGCGCCTGGGCGGCGACGAGTTCGTCGTCGTCTGTGAGCGCGCCGGCGGGGTGCGAGAGGTCGTGGCGCTGGCCGAGCGCATCGCCGGAGTCGTGAGCCGGCCGTATGTGCTGGACGGCGACGAGCATGTCCTGACGGCGAGCGTCGGCATCGCCGTCGCCGACGGCAGCGAGGACACCGCCGCGTCGCTGCTGCGCGACGCCGACGCGGCGATGTATCGCGCCAAGCATCGCGGACCGGGCCGCTTCGAGCTGTTCGATCCGGCGGTGCGCTCCCAGGTCCTCGCCAGGCTGAGGACCGAGACGGAGCTGCGATATGCGATCGACCACGCTCAACTGCTTGTCCACTACCAGCCGATCCTCGACGTCGCCAGCGGCCGCCCGGTGGCGACCGAGGCTCTCGTTCGCTGGCAGCACCCGCACCACGGCCTGATCCCCCCGCTGGAGTTCATCTCGATCGCCGAGGAGACGGGCCTCATCCTCGAGCTCGGGCGCTACGTGCTCGAGCAGGCCTGCGAGCAGTGCGCGGCGTGGCAGCGGCGCTTCGGCGTTCCGCTGCAGATGTTCGTCAACGTCTCGGGCTGTCAGATCGCCAACCCGCGGTTCGCCGTGGAGGTCGCCGAGCTCGCGCGACGCAGTGGTCTGCTGCCGGGGACGCTCGCGATCGAGGTCACCGAGAGCGTCCTGATCGACGAGCGTGGCTCGATGACGGTGCTCGAGACTCTGCACACGCACGGCCTGCGGCTGCTGCTCGACGACTTCGGCACGGGCTACTCCTCGCTGAGCTATCTCAGGCGCTTCCCGCTGGACGGCGTGAAGGTCGATCGCTCGTTCATCGACGGTCTCGACGGCAGCCCGAAGGACGTGGCGATCATGAAAGCGATCGTCGAGATGTGCCGCGTTCTCGGCCTCGCGGTGGTTGCCGAGGGCGTCGAGTCCGAGACCCAGCTCGAGCAGCTGGGTCAGCTCGGCTGCGAGAACGTGCAGGGCTACCTCATGTGCCGCCCGATGCTCGGCGCCGTGGTCAGCGAGTTTCTCGAGCAGCGCCTCGCCGAGGGCCCAGCGCCGCCGGCGCGGACGCGCAGCAGCGCCGCCGCTCCAGGCCGCCCAGCATTGCGCGCCGACGCACGCCTGCGCGCATCACGAGACGCGTCTCGCACATGACACGGGCGTCATCTGCCCGGGTGTGCTCCGCGGTGATTAGATGCGCGTATGGGAGCGCAAGCGCCGGTCCTGCGGCTGCCGGGTGAGCTCACCGCCCACTGGCTCGAAGAGGCGCTCGGCACCGGCCCGATACGGGGCCTGCGTGTCGAGCCGGTCGGCACCGGGCAGATGAGCGAGACCCGCCGCGTGCGCCTCGACTACGGCCCCGGCGCGAGCAGCGGGCCCGCGACGATCCTCCTGAAGACCGCCTCCGAGGACGAGAACAGCCGCGCGGCCGGCGTCGGGCTCGGCGTCTACGAACGCGAGGTCAGCTTCTACCGCGAGCTCGCGCCCCGCATCGGCGGCCCGCTGCCCGCCTGTCATCTCGCCGTCATCGACCCCGAGGAGGGATGGTTCACGCTCGTGCTCGAGGACGTGGCCCCCGCCCTCCAGGGGGACCAGATCGCGGGCTGCAGCGTCGAGCAGGCGCGCCTGGCGATCCGTGAGCTGGCGAGGCTGCACGCGCCGGTGTTCGCCGACCCGCAGCTGGGGGCGACCGCCTGGCTGAACCGGGGCAGTCCGCTGGACCAGGCGCTGGTCACGCAGCTGCTGTCGGCCTTCCTGGAGCGCTTCGCGGGCCGCGTCTCGGCCGAGCACCAAGACGTCTGCCGGCGATTTGTCGCAAGCCTGGACGGGTGGGCCGCCGACCGGCGTCCGCCGCTCGGCCTCGTGCACGGCGACTACCGGCTGGACAACATGCTGTTCGGCTCGGACGACGCGCCCCGCGGGTTCGTCGCCGTCGACTGGCAGACCGTCAGCTGGGGGCCGGTGATGACCGACGCGGCCTACTTCCTCGGCGGCTCGTTGTCGATCGAGAACCGCCGCGCGCACGAGCAGACACTCGTCCGCGAGTACCACGGCGCGCTCCACGCGCACGGCGTGCGCGGCTTCGCGTGGGCGGACTGCTGGCTCGAGTACCGCCGGCAGGCGTTCCTCGGAATCCTCATGACCGTCGCGCCCGCGATGATCGTGCAGCGCACCGAGCGCGGCGACGAGATGTTCCTCGCGGCGCTCGAGCGCTACGCGCAGCAGGTGCTCGACCTCGACGCGCTCGAGCTGCTCCCGCAGCCTGGCTCGGGACGCCCGCGAGCGTTGCGGCCGCAGCCGGCCGACGAGGCGCGACACGAGCCCGGGCCGGAGGAGCTCTGGAACGAGAGCTGGTACTTCGACGCGATCTCCGGCGACCGTCGCATCGGGATGTACACGCGTCTCGGCCTCTATCCGAACCTCGGCGTGTCCTGGATCACGGCGTGCATCTGTGGCCCCGATCGCCCGACCCTCGCCGTCCTCGACTTCGCCGCGCCGCTGCCGGACGGCGAGCGGCTCACGGTCGATGCGCACCGCGTGCACGTAGAGCATGTCTGCGAATCCGGGCTCGAGCGCTTCCGCGTGCGCATGCGGGCGACCGGCGAGGCGCACGCCGACGCCTCGGCGCTGCTGCGAGGCGAGGCCGGCGACCCCGTCCCGCTGGGATTCGAGCTCTCGTGGGAGACGCTCGGCGAGCCCTACGCCTATCGCGTGGCCACCCGCTATGAGATCCCCTGCCGCGTGAGCGGCACCATCACCGTGGGCGAGGAGCGCATCGAGCTGCTCGGCGTGGGACAACGCGACCACTCCTGGGGCACCCGCGACTGGTGGTCGGCCGAGTGGATGTGGTCGGCGGGGCACCTGAACGACGGAGCGCGCTTCCACGGCGTTGAGTTCCGCCTGCCGGGCGTCCCTCCGCTCGGCGTCGGCTACGTGCAGCCTGCCGATGGAGGCGTCCTCGAGCTCGACGGAGTGAGCGCGTCCGAGGAGGTTGCCCCCAACGGGCTGATCGACAGCGCGAGAATCGCCTACGGCGAGCTCGCCCTCGACGTGCAGCCGCTGGCCTTCGGGCCGCTGCGGCTGCAGGCGCCCGACGGGCGGATCTCACAGTTCCCGCGAGCCATGTGCCGCGTCGATGCCGGGGACGGCCGGACGGGCGTCGCGTGGGTCGAGTGGAACCGCAACGTGTCGGCACGGTCGCCGTCGGCACGGTAGCGGCCCGCTTCCGGGCGGCGCCCGGGCGTGTTCTTCGCGGAGTGCGCCTGCCGCGCGAACTTGCTCAAGCGGCCCCGCAGAGCGGTTCGACTTCGAACAGCGCGACCCCCTGCGGGGGCACCTGTGCGGCCACGGTCCCATCGCTGGTGGTGCTCCGCTGATGAGTCCACAGGTTCTCGAGCGCGTAGCCCTGCTGGCAGGGCGCCATCCCGAGCGTGGACGCGCTGGTCGAGAGCAGGCGTTCGGTGTTGCTCGTATCGAACAGGCCCACGACGACGTCACCGCCGCTGACCGTCTTTGCGACGACCTGTTCGTGTGCGCCGCTGGAGACCGGCGAGGCGACCACTCCGTCCTGGTCGACGGCGAGCACCGCTGTGTTCTCGAGCATGTCCAGATCGGTCTCGCAGAGGCCGGTGAGGTTCGCGCCGATGATCAGCGGCGATGACGCCAGCGACCACAGGCTCAGCACCGTCTGGCGCGCGGGAACGCTCAGCCCGTCGCCTTCGCAGTCGCCCACCTCCACCGAGTCGAAGTCGTTGTAGGCGTCGAACTGGGAGCCGCCGAACGTGTGCCACTTGGCGAGCGTCTTGAAGCGCAGCTCGACATTTCGATAGTCGGTCAGCGGGAAGGAGCTTTCTCCCTGCTCGCATTCGTAGCACTCGATGTCCGGGCTGTACTCCCACTGAGTGGCGTATTCCTCGAGCGTGCTCGCGAGCGCCCGCGTGAAATGTCCCTCGGTCACATCCAGCTGCATGGGCCGGCCGGACTGCCTGATCGCCCGTGAGAAGGCCGCGACGTCCGGCGCGTTGGCGTCGGTGATGCCGTCGAGCTTGATGAAGTCCACGCCCCACGCGGCGAACTCGTCGACGATCGAGTCGACGAACGCCTGCGCCCCCGGCCGCGAGTAGTCGATGCCGACCATCCCGCCGCAGTTGTAGTTGTTCTCGCGCCGCTTGGTGGCGATCTCATCCGCGGTGTAGCCGGTGCCCAAGATCGGCGTGTTCTCGGCCACCGCCTGCCTGGAGATTCCCGGCGTTACGTAGATCCCGAGCTTCAGGCCGAGCCCGTGGACGTATCGGGCGAGCGCGGCCATGCCATTTTCGCCGTCCGGGCCGGGCGGGAACAGCTGAGCGTTCGTCATCCATCGGCCGTACGCGTCCACGCTCGGCCCCTGGGGTCCCGGGCACGCGTACCAGCCGTCGTCCTGGTTGAAGTAGTCGTAGCCGAGCTGCTCGAGGCCGCTGTCGCTCAGCGCCAGCGCCTCCGCCTCGTCCTTTTCCGCGCTGACGTTGAGCCGCAGGTAGCTCCAGGTGCTGTAGCCGAGCACGGGGCTCAGGTCGGTGCCGGGCGGCGGATCGAGCTCCGCCGCCGCCAGCGCCGGAACGCCCAGCAGGACGGCGAGCGCCGCCAGCGACGATGCGCCGATCGCAGTGGCTCTCGATCTCCACATCCCCGCGGATCGTACCTCCGGCCGCAAAAACAGTCCCCATACCCACCCTCACCGGCAAGTCAGCGTCAGGTTGTGCTCGATTCCCGGTGCCTCGTGCGCGCTGTGGGTTGCTGGGCTGACGGTGCTCGGGGTTCCGATCCCGTTTGCGCCTGCCCGCGGCGCTCCTGGCCAAGGATCTATGGATGCGTGCGACCCTTTGGCCGGTCGCTGGCCTTGACGCTCGCCCTTGTGCGGCTACCGACTGTTGCTCGTTTCGTCTTGCTCCCTATCTCACTCCATCAATGTCGCCTGCCAGTTGTGCTCCTGCACGCGGTTGTCGAGCTCGCGACGCTGCCTTGACAGGTCGTCGAGCCGGTCCTGCAGCTCGCTGACACGAACGTGGCGCACCGTGCGGATCTCCGAACGGCTGTAGCGCGAGAACCCTCTCCCCAGCAAGCCGTCGTCGCCGGTGGCGGCCTTGATGGCCGTGCGCAGGGCGCCCTGGCGCAAGGCGATCACGTCGCGACGCGCAAGCGCCTCGGTCACGGTCTCTCCGGCCGCGAGTCTCGCTTGCGCGTTTGCGTGGTTGATCTTCGCGATCAGGCTCTCGAGCTCGTCGCACCGCCGGTCGATCTCCGCCAGCAGCTCGTTCGGGTTCTCGGGCGGCTCCTCGCCCTCCTGGGCCACGACGCAGGCGCGCAGGCGATCCTGCAGCTGGGCGATCCGCCTCTGCAGGTCGGATCGGTGGTTGAGCGCTTCTCCAATGATCATGTTCATGCCGCACAGTATTGCATACTATAAGTAGCATTGCCACCCATGGGTTCGCTCCTCCGGTTGGCGGGCGTTGTGAGGCCCTATCGCCGAAGGCCCGCCAGGCCGATAAAGGACTTGAGCGCCGGCATGACTCTCGACGTCATCGATCCATACAGCCTCCAGCGCACCTTCGAGCGCGTCAACCGTCTGCGCCACGTGACTGCGGTCAGCGCCGACATCGGTTTCCTGCGCCGCGCACGCCAGGCGACGCTGCCGCTGCCGCTGATCGATCGCCCGCAAGCACTCGACGGGCATGTGTTCAAGCCCTTCGTCGCGCGCCCGGTGAAGGCTCTGCGGGGCAAGCGCGTCGCGATCGTCGCCACCGCTGGCAGTGGCGGATGCGTGGCGCTGATCGGCGTCGCGCGGGCCTTCGAGGAGGCGGGCATCCGTCCCGCGCTGATCTCCTGCTGCTCGGGGTCGACGATCTGGGGGTCCATGTGGGCGGCCGGACTCAGCGCGCAGCAGATGGCCGACTTCTCGCTC
>JASHYF010000241.1 GCA_030043235.1 Solirubrobacteraceae bacterium
TGGTGAAGCGTCTCGCCGACGGGATCGGCAAGGTCTGTCAGGCGTTCCACCCCCGACTGGGTGCCGCTGATGCGCAAGGCGGCGGCGATCGTGACGGACGCCGGCGGCATGACCTGTCACGCGGCGATCGTCTCGCGCGAGCTGGGCATCCCGTGCGTGGTGGGAACGGGCGAGGCGACGAGGGTGCTGCGCGACGGCGAGCTGGTGACCGTCGATGCGACGCGGGGAGTCGTGCTGGAGGGAGACGTTTACGAGAGGCCGCCTGCCGGCGGCTCGGTGTCGGGCGGCGTGGTGGTGCTTACCCCGCGTCCCGATGGCACCCCGGCGTCCGGCCCGGGCGTGGGCGCTGCGGCGAGCGCGCTCGCCGGGGCGGTCGTGACCGGCACGCAGATCCTGGTCAACCTCTCAGAGCCCTCCCAGGTGGCGCGCGTGAAGGACTTGCACGTGGATGGCGTGGGCCTGCTGCGCGCTGAGCTGATGGTGCTGGAGGCACTCGCCGGCGATCACCCGCGCGTGCTGATCGAGGAGGGACGCACGGAGGAGTTCGTGGCGCGCATGGCACGGGCGCTGACGGAGTTCGCGGCGGGCTTCGCGCCGCGCCCGGTGACCTACCGCACGATCGACTTCCGCACGAACGAGTTCCGCGGCCTGCGCGGCGGCGATCGCTACGAGCCCGAGGAGAACAACCCGATGATCGGCTACCGCGGCGCGCTGCGCTACACCCAGGAGCCGGACGTTTTCCGCCTGGAGCTCGAGGCGCTCACGCGGGTGTGGGACGCCGGCTTGCACAACCTGCACGTGATGCTGCCGTTCGTGCGCACTACGCGCGAGCTGCGCCGCTGCCGCGAGCTGATCGCCGGTTCGGGGCTGCTCGAGCGTCCGGACTTCGAGCTGTGGGTGATGGCCGAGGTGCCCTCGGTGCTGTTCAACCTCGCCGACTACGCGGCACTCGGCGTGGCGGGCATCTCGATCGGCTCCAACGACCTCACCCAGCTGCTGCTGGGAGCGGACCGCGACAGCGAGCTGTTGGCGGAGACCTTCGACGAGCGCGACCCCGCGGTGACGGAGTACCTGCGCGAGCTGATCCCCCGCGCGCGCGAGCTGGGGCTGCGCACGTCGATCTGCGGACAGGCGCCGTCGGTATACCCGGAGTATGCGGACCTGCTGGTGCGGGCGGGGATCGACGCGATCTCGGTGAACATCGACGTGATCGAGCGCACTCGCGCGCTCGTCGCGGCGGCCGAGCAACGCGTGCTGCTGGACGGCGCCCGAGCGCGCGCCGGCTAGGCTGCGCGCCATGCGAGCCGTGAGGTTCGAGCGCTACGGCGGCGTTGACGTTCTCGAGGTGGTCGAGGTCGAGCGGCCGAGGCCTGGAGCGGGCGAGGCGCTCGTGCGGGTGAAGGCGGCCGGCATCAACCCGGGCGAGGCGTCGATCCGCGAGGGCCGCATGCGCGAGCGCTGGCCGGCGACGTTCCCCTCGGGCGAGGGGAGCGACCTCGCCGGGGTGATCGAGGAGCTCGGTGAGGACGTGACGGGCTTCGCGGTGGGCGATGAGGTGATCGGCTTCACCGACAGGCGGGCGAGCCACGCGGAGCTCGTCGCGGTGGAGGCCGAGCACCTCACCGCGCGCCCCGCGGGAGTCCCCTGGGCGGCCGCCGGGGCCCTGTTCGTCGCCGGCGCGACCGCGTACGCGGCCGTGCGCGCGGTGGACCTGCGAGCGGGAGACACGCTCGCCGTGTCCGCTGCCGCCGGCGGCGTGGGCTCGCTGGCTGTGCAGCTCGCGAGGACGGCGACCGACCCGCACCCGCGCGTGATCGGCATCGCCGGCGAGGACAATCACGCGTGGCTGCGCGAGCACGGCGTCGAGCCCGTCGGCTACGGCGAGGGCCTTGCCGGGCGCATCCGCGAGCTGAGCGGCGGGCGCCTGGACGCGTTCATCGACACGTTCGGCGGCGGCTACGTGCAGCTCGCGGTGGAGCTCGGCGTGAAGCCCGAGCGGATCGACACGATCGTCGACTTCGAGGCTGCACGGCGCTACGGCGCCAAGACCGACGGCAACGCCGCCGGCGCGAGCGCAGAGGTGCTCGCGGAGCTCGCGCGGCTGATCGGCCGGGGAGACCTGGAGGTGCCGATCGCCGCCACGTACCCGCTCGAGCAGGTGCGCGAGGCGTACACGCAGCTCGAGCGTCGCCACACCCGCGGCAAGATCGTGCTCGTGCCTTAGGCCGCTTCGGCGAGGGCCTGCAGCTCGCGGTGCAACGCCAGCTCCTGCAGCGCTCGCTCCTCGATCGCGCGCACGCGCTCGGGAGTCATCTGCAGACGTCGCGCGATCGCCGCGGAGGTCTGGGGCTGGGCGTCGCCGTCGAGCCCGTAGCGCAGGCGGATCACCGTTCTGTCGGGCTCGGGGAGCTCCGCCACCGTGCGCCGCACGGCCTCGCGGCCGAGGCCGATGATCACCTCGTCGCCGAACTCCGCCGTGCTGTCGGCGAGCAGCTCGCCGAGCGAGCTCTCGCCTTCTTCTCCGACCGGCCGGTCGAGGCTGGTGGTCACGCGGGCGGCTTTCGCAAGTGCGTGCAGCTCCTCGAGCGACACGCCGGCCGCGTCTGCGATCTCCTGTTCGGAGGGCTCGCGCCCGAGCGTGGCGAGCAGTTCGCGCTGCATCGTCGCCACCCTGCGCTCGCGCTGGGCGATCGCCACGGGCAGGCGGATAGTGCGCCCGTGATCCGCCAGGCCGCGCTGGATCGCCTGGCGGATCCACAGCGTGGCATAGGTGGAGAAGCGAAAGCCCTTGCGCCAGTCGAACTTCTCGGCGGCGCGGATCAAGCCGAGCATCCCCTCCTGGATCAGATCGAGCAGCGTGAGATCGCCGGCGCTCTGGTAGCGCTTGGCGATCGACACCACGAGGCGCAGGTTGTGCGTGATCAGCTTTTCCTTCGCCCGCAGGTCGCCGCGCTCGATCCTCCGCGCCAGCTCGAGCTCTTCGGCGGGCCGCAGCAGCGGGTAGCGCGCCGCCTCCTGCAGGAATTGGCTCATCGCGTCGATCGTGTAGTGCGCGAGATCGCCGTTCGCGTAGCTCGTCAGCGGCACGTTCGGCTTGCCGCAGTCGTCGTGCACGACGACCCCCGCCGCCTCCAGGCGCTCGCGCAGGCTCTCCACGTCCTCGTCAGCCAGCTCGAGCGTTCGTGCGAGCGCGTCGATCTCGGACTCGAGCACGTTGCCGCGCTCCGCGCCGGCGTCGATCAGCGCCTCGACCTCGGCGTGCCCCTCGGCGTCGAGCGTCATCGTCGTCCCCCTTGGCGGTTGGTCGTGTTCATCGTGCGCTTGTTGTAGATCCTCACACTTATCTTCACAGCTATCCCGCGCGAACGGGCGATCGTGTCCCGCGCGAGCGGGCGATCGTGTCCCGCGCGAGCG
>JASHYF010000242.1 GCA_030043235.1 Solirubrobacteraceae bacterium
GTGGGGCTGGGCGCGGCCGGCGTGTTCCATCGCGGCACCGCGCTCGGTCCGTCGATCGCTCCGTCGCCGAGCGCGGCCGAAGGCGTGGCGATCGCCGGCAGCGTGCGGCTGCTGCCGCTGCGCGTGCCCGATCCCGGGGGCGGGCTGCCGTGGGGCATGCGGCTCGCGCGCACGACGCGCGGGCTCACGTGCGTGGACGTCGGGCGCGTGGACTTCGGCACGATCGGCGTGCTGGGCCAGGACGGCGCGTTCCGCGACGACGGCCGCTTCCATCCCATCTCGGCGAACGTGTTCAACAACCTCGGCTGTGGCACGACCGACGCGCGCGGAGACGGTTTCGTGAACGTGCACCTGCAGAACCAGCCCGCGAGCGCGCTCGCCGGCCTCGGCGAAGCGGGCGCGGGCGGCTGCGAGCCCGCCGAAGACCAGCAGCTGCAGCGGCTGCTGCGGATGCGCCGGCGCCTCGCGCTGCGCCTCCACGCCCCCCAACTTCCCACCTGCAGGCAGGCGGACATGCGCGAAATCTACTCCGGCCTGCTGGGGCCCGATGCGCGCAGCGTCACCTACCGACTCCCCGGCGGCGGCCAGCGCACGATCGCGACGGTCGGCACGCAGGGGGCATACCTGATCGTGCTGCCGCAGGCCACGAGCGGCTGCATCGCGCCCTCGCTGCCGGGCTCGAGCGCACAGCGCTGCAGCTACGGTTCGCGCGGCGACACCGGCGCGCCGGAAGTGCCGGCGGGAGCGATCAGCGCCGTCACCTACCGCGACGGCCACGTCTGCCATGTCGCCGCGCCCGGCACCCGCGCGTCGATGTTCGGCTCGTGCCCGCCCGTCGGCTACGTCGCGCCGCTCGCGCCGAAACCAACGCCCGCAGAGCTCGCCACGCCGATCAGCGTGAGCGAGCTGCCCGCGCGTCACTACTGCGCGAAGGGCGCAGCGCTGACCCCGTGCGAACACGGCGTGCCCGCCGGCTACAGGCGAGTCCCAGGCGGCCAGCCGTCACTGCTCGTGCAGGTGAGCTTCACCGCGCGCGTCGCGATCACCGGCAGCGGAAGCTGGTATGAGACCGAAATGAGCTTCTCGCACCGCCCCGGCTGCACCTCGGGCGGCAGTGGCGGGCCGACCGACTTCGACATCCGCGCCGGCGAACGCGTCGCGCAGCGCATGTTCGTGCCGTATACGTGCCCGGGCCTCGTGCGCGGCACCGTCAGCTACGTCCCCACCGTCGGCGCCGCCGGTGCGATGGCGGTCACGGGCCTGCCCGGGCAGGGCAAGCCGATCCTCGTCGGGCGCTTCAGCTTCACCATTCCAGGCGCGCCGGGCTGAGCACAAACGCTCGTCCGTCGTGATGTCAGCTCAACTGCGGCGCGAGCTGAAGCCCGACCTTGGCGAGCGCGCGGCGAACCCGGCGGTCAAACGATGCCAGGTGCGCGTCGCGCGACTGAGCCGCGGCCAGCGCGAACCCGTCCGCGAGGCTGATGTTCGGCCGACGATGCCGCGCTGCGTTCACCGCGATCGCCCGCGTGGGAGCTATCAGCCGGATCCCCAAGGCAGCCGAGGCATCGCGCGCCGTCCGCAGCGTGCTCTCCTCTTCAGCAGGTCTGACCAGCGTCTCGGCATAGTTGATGAGCGACAGCAGCGACGGCACGCCGTCCTCAGACATCGCCTTGATCGCCTCGGCGGCCTTGGAATGGTGCGGATCGCGCCGGTCGAGCGCCGCGATCACGACATCGGTGTCCAGGACGCAGCCGCTCACGCCCGCTCGCCCGAGCGCAGCCGCTCCAGGTAGCCAGGCTCGTATAGCCCGTCGAACACGCCCAACGCTCGCTCAGCATCCCGCGACACGCGGCGGACGACGATTCGATCGGCTCCCTCAGCTTCGATTGCGACCTCATCGCCGACGCTGAGACCAGCCTGCTTCAACGACTCGACCGGGAGCGTCACCTGATGCTTGCTGGAGATCCGCGCCATCGCTTTACCACATCGTAAAGGCTGGGCCACCAGCGAACCGAACGGCCGGGCAGCGGCACGTTCTCCACCCGCTTCCCGTAGCGCTAGTCGCAGACTGCGAGCGCATTGAGTCGCAGACTGCGAGCGCATCGAGTCGCAGACTGCGAGCGATACTGATCGCGTATGGCGTCCGATGTTCTTCCAGCGCGCGGCAACCCCTTCGTACACGCGCGCGCCCTCTCGCCGGATGAAAGCATCAGGCGAGCCGAGAGTGACCGCCTGCTCGAGCTTGCCGCGGGCGGACACAACGCTCGTGGCTAGCAGAGCAGCTCGGCGATGCGCCGGGCCGCCTTCGCTGCGCCGTCGACCTCCACGTCGCGGTAGCTGACATCGCGGCCAACCTCCTCCGCGATCGCAGCCGCGATCCGCTCCGGCGGGGAGTCGTCGAAGTCCATGCGGCGACCGGCCCCGTAGCGTTCGAGCCGGTGGCGGACGTGGAAGTTCTGCTCGAAGTGGTGGCGTAGCGGGAAATACAGGAAAGGCCGCTTCTGCGCGGTCAGCTCCATCGAGGTGGTCAGACCGCCCTGCACGACGGCGAGGTCGCAGGCGGCCAGGTGGCGGTAGAGGTTGTGCACGTAGCGCACCACCTCGAGCCCGGCTTGGGAGGACAGCGACTCGGGGTCGATGCGCGGGCCGGCCACGACGATCATGCGCAGCTCGGGGACGCGCTCCTTGGCCCCGGGGAAGGCGGCGATGACCCGTCGCAGCAAGTCGGCCCCCACGCCAGAGCCGCCGACCGTGACGATGCACACGAGCTCGTCATCGCCGTAGCCCAGCTCGGCCCGCAGCTTCGTGCGCTCGCCGAGGTCGGCGGGGTCGAAACCGCTCACGTAGCCGGTGAAGTCGAAGTTGTGCTCGGTCCACTCGCGGATCATCGGCAGCCCTGGCCCGAGCCGCCGCGGGACGATGTCCTCGGGGTTGCCCACGAACAGTGCCAGGTCCCGGATCTCGGGGTGGTGGGCGACGTGGTCGACCATGTCGGCGTTGCAGTCGGCGGTCAGGAAGCTCTCGCGCTCGTCGCGCTCGTCCATCGGCAGAAAGCCGACGAAGTCGGTCAGCCACGCGAACGGGACCCGCTTCTCACGCGGGTTCTCGTGCAGGTAGTAGTCGAGCTCCCACGCCTCGTCGCCGATCCACAGGTCGTAGCGCTGCTCGCGCACGACGTCGTGGAACACCATGAAATTGGCGGCGAGGATCTCGTCCATGCGACGCAGCGCGTGGAAGCAGTGCAGGTCGTGCTCGGCCGACTCCGACTCGATGTGACGCGACTCGCTGGCCAGATGGGCGCTGGCGGGGTGGATGCGCTCGCCCTCCGCCTCGAGCACGCGGGTGACGGGGTCCTGGGCCAGCCAGTCGATCTCGAGGTCCGGGTGAAGGCGGCGCAGCTCGCGCGCGATCGCCACGTCGCGCTGTGCGTGGCCGAGCCCGATCGGGGATGAGACGTACAGCGCGCGGGGGCGGCCGTCGGGACGGTAGACGGTGGGGTCTCGGGGCGTGCGTGGCCGCGCGAACGCGTCCTCGCAGAAGCCACGCAGCGCCAGGTTGACCTGCACGGGCTTGCGGGCATGGGGGAAGTGACCGGCGCCTCTGACCACCTCCAGCCGCCCTTCTGAAAGGCGGGCGAGCGCCCGCCCGTCGCGCGGGGGGGTGATCTTGTCGCGATCGCCATGGACGACCAGCACCGGGCACTCGAGATTACGGGCCAGCGCGCGCAGGGTGGGACGATCGCGCAGCCACTCGCCTCCCGCCGTCGCGATCAGCGTCTCGGGGTCGGTGTCGAGCGCCCATTCCACGCCGTCCTCGATGGCCTTCGTCGAGTGCGCCTCGGGAAGGCAGCGCGAGATGAACCACTCAGAGAAGCCCGGGTAGTCCCGCATCCAGTGCACCGCGTTCATGCGCCCCCACCAGCGGTAGATCGGCGCGGGTCGTCTGAACCGGGCGGCGAGTCGCGGGTGCATCAAGAGCGACCACTGCGAGGGCGTGTAGGGGAACATCGGGCCGATGAAGGCCGTTCCGGCGACTCGCTCGGGGGCCAGGCGCGCAAGCTCGAGCGCGTATTGGGCCCCGCGCGAGAGGCTCACCATCACCGCCCGCTCGGTGGCGCTCGCATCCATCACGGCCAGGCAGTCGCGGGCGAACTCCGTGGGCCCGTAGCGCTCTGGGTCGCGGCAGCGATCGGCGCGGCCGTTGCCGAGGCCGTCCATGCTCAGCACCCGGAAGTGGCGCGCGAAGTACGGGATCTGCATCTTCCAGTGGCGTGAGTGCACGAGCGACCACGTGGGGAGCAGAAAGACGGTCTCCTCGCCCTCGCCGTAGAGCTCGTAGAACAGACGCTGCCCGTCGCGCTGGACGAAACCCTCGGCATCGGGGTAGCGCGCGCGGCTCTGCTCCGACGCAGCGCGGACTGTTTGCACGCGTGGCTGCGGTGGTCCTATCCTCGCGGCGCTCGTCATGTTTGGCTCCCTACAGCAGCTCGGCGATCGTCCGCGCCGCGCTGGCGGCGCCGTTGGTCTGGACCGGTCGATAGTCGGCCTCGCGGCCGATCTCCTGCGCGATCGCCGCGGCGATGCCGGCCGGCGCCGAGTCCTTGAACTCCATCCGCCGCCCGGCGCCGTAGCGCTGCAGGCGATGATGAACGTGGATGTTCTGCTCGAAGTGGTTGTGCAGCGGGAAGTAGATGAATGGCCTGCGGTTGGCGGTCAGCTCCATCGCCGTCGTGAGCCCGCCCTGGACGATCGCGAGGTCGCACGCGGCGAGATGGCGGTGCAGGTCTGCGACGAACGGAAGCACCACCAGGCCGTTTATCGGCGCCCGCCCACCCAGCGTCGCGGGGTCGATGCGCGGGCCGGCGACCACGATCATCCGCAGCCCCGCAACGAGCCGCTTCGCCTCTGGGAAGCTGTCGATGACGCGTCGCAGCAGGCCTGCGCCCACACCCGACCCGCCGGCGGTGACGATGCAGACACGCTCATCGTCTGCGTAGCCCAGTTCGGCGCGTAGCTCGTTGCGCTCGCCGAGGCCGGCGGGGTCAAAGCCGGTGACGTAGCCGCAGAAGCTGTAGTGCTGTTCGGTCCACTCACGGATCGAAGGCAGCGAAGGCCCGAACGTGTCGGGGACGATGTCGTCGGGGTCGCCGACGAAGATCGAGCGGTCGCGCACGCGCGGGTAGCGCGCGATCTGCTCGATCATCTCGGCGTTGTAGTCGGCGGTCAGGGCCGCCTCGCGCGCGCCCCCATCGGGCATCGGCAGGAAGCCCACGAAGTCGGTCAGCCA
>JASHYF010000243.1 GCA_030043235.1 Solirubrobacteraceae bacterium
CAGACGTCGCCGCTGCGCCGCCTCGTCAGCCGTCTCGGTGGGACGCTCGGGCGACACGTACAGCGCGGCAGCCACCTCGCGCGGGTCGACACCGGTCTGGTGCGCCTCGCGCGCCGCCTCGGCGGCGATGCTCGTCACCGCCGACGCGCGCGCGGGTGTGGCCGCGACGAACGTGCCACTGCCCTGCTGGCTGTCGATCAGGCCCTCCTGCTCCAGCCGCTGGTAGACGGCGCGCACCGTGTTTACGTTCACGCCCGTCGCCTCGGCGACCTCGCGCAGGCCTGGCAGTCGCGCGCTGGGCTCGAAGCGACCGTCGCGGATGCGGGTGCGCAGCGCCCACGCGAGTTGCACGCCGATGGGGATCTCCGCGTCGCGGTCGACGGTGATGTCCAGCCCGGCCGGCGCCGGCTGCGGCGCGGCCGGCCGTGGCGCGTTGGCTCCCCCGGGCTGCTGTGCGCTCATTGGGCAACTGTACTCGCCGGCGCGGAGCTTGCACACTGTACTAGTAATCTAGTACACTAGCAGTGTCGCGCGGGAGCGCCGGGCGAAGGCAGTGTCGCGCGGGAGCGCCGGGCGAAGGCGGTGTCGCGCGGGAGCGCCGGGCGAAGGCAGTGTCGCGCGCGCAAGCGCTGAGCGAGAGGAGGACGAGTGGTTCGCAGCGTCGCGGAACGCATAGGTGGGCCCACCCGGCACGTGCTCGAGGAATTCGGGGACATGATGATCCTCGCCGGGCGCACCGTGTTCTCGGCGCTGCGCCCGCCGTACGTGTACGGGGGCGAGCTCGTCTCCCAGTTCCTGTTCGTGCTGCGCCTGGTGTGGTTCCCGCTGCTCGTGTCCACGGTGGCGATCGACTACGGCGCGCCCGGCCTGCAGGCGGCCGACTTCCTCAGGCTGTTTGGCGCGATCGACTTCCTCGGCGGCTTCTTCGTGATCGAGGTGGTGCGCGAAATCGCGCCTTTGACAACCGCGATCGTGGTCGCGGGGGTGGGGGGGACGGCGATCACCGCGGACCTCGGCGCGCGCAAGGTGCGCGAGGAGCTGGACGCGCTGCAGGTGCTCGGCGTGGACCCCGTGAAGAACCTGGTGGTCCCGCGCTTTCTGTCACTGGTGCTGGTCACCGGCCTGTTCAACATCTACTCGATCCTGTTTGGCTTCTTCGGCGGGATCATCGCGGAGGTCGAGTTCGGTGGCCCGTTGGGAGCGTTCTGGAACCGCCTGTTCTCGAACGCGACGGTCACAGACCTGTGGGGCTCGGTGCTGAAGACGTCGATCTTCGGGGCGATCATCGCGATCGTGTGCTGTTACAAAGGCATGACCGCGTCCGGCGGCGCGGAGGGTGTGGGCCGGGCGGTGAACGAGGCGGTCGTGGTCGCGTTCCTCGCGTTCGGTTTGTTCAACTACGTGTTCACACAAACCCTGCTGGCCACACACCCGCAGATCGTGATCATCAAATGACCTCTGGACGGCCGCCCAGGGGGGCGTGTCGGGAGGTTCACCAGTGAGTGAACCGCTCGCCCTGCCGCGCGAATGGCTCGCCTCCGGAGGCGAGATCGGGGGGTTCATGGGAGCGACGCTGCGCGAGGTGCTGGGCCTGCGCGTGCTGCGCTTCTTCGGGGAGTCGCTGCGCCAGGCGGGCATCCTGATCGTCGGCTCCACCGGCGTGATCTGGGGGCTGGTGTTCTTCGCCGGTCTCGGACCGTGCGGCATCCAGGGGGCGTACTTCAACGAGGCGGCGGGCGTGCCGGGCTATGCGGGGGTGTTCGCCGCTTGGTGCAACCTGCGTGAGGCGGTGCCGCTGGTGTTCGGCTACATGCTGTCTGCGAAGGTCGGCACGGGGATCGTGGCCGAGCTGGGCGCGATGCGCATCTCGGAGGAGATCGACGCGCTCGAGGTGATGGGCGTGAACTCGATGACGTTCCTGTGCGCCACGCGGCTCCTGGCGTCGTGGCTCGTGCTTCCTTTTATGTATATAGGAGCGGTCGGCGTCGCGTATCTGGGCTCCTATGTCGCGATCGTCGAGCAGGTCGGATACATCTCCTCGGGTGGCTATCTGATGGTCTTCTGGCAGTTCCAGAATCCCGGCGATTTCCTGTTCAGCGCGATCAAGGGGATGACCATGGCCACCGCGATCGTGCTCGTAGGCTGTTACTACGGCTACAACGCCAGCGGCGGACCGGTCGGTGTGGGCAAGGCCACGGCCAAGTCGATGGCGCTGAACCTGGTGCTCGTGAACGTCATCGATGCCATCGGCACGCAGCTCTTCTGGGGCGGCAACGCACGCGCGCCGATCGGCGGGTGAGCGAGCATCTAGCCTGGGGCGCATCGCGTCGAGCCTGCCCACCGAGATCGTCCCCGGCCTGTTGCGCTGGACGGCGCCCCATCCCGAATGGGAAGGGCAGGCGCCGCCGGGCAGCCCCGGGGATTGGCCGCAGCTGGTCGGTTGCGTGCTCTACGAGCCGGCCGACACGGTCGTGCTGATCGACCCGCTGATCCCTGCCGACGAGCGCGCGCCGTTCCTGCGATGGCTCGACGAGCGCGTCGCCGGGCGCGCGGTGAGCATCCTCACGACGCTGCGCCTACACGCCCGCGACCGCGCGGAGCTCGCCGAGCGCTACCGCGCCAACACCTCTCGCGCCTGGAACTTCCTGCCGAAGGGCGTAGAGGAACGGCCGCTGCGCGGCGCCGGCGAGGTGTTCTTCTGGCTGCCGGCCGTCGGCGCGCTCGTGCCCGGCGACCGGTTGCTGGGGGTGGAGGGGGAGGGGGCGGGCGAGGACCTGCGCGTGTGCCCGGAGAGCTGGCTCGAGTGCGTGCGGGCCGATCGCGCCGAGGTGGCGGCGCTGATGCGGCCGCTGCTCGAGCTGCCGATCGAGCGCGTGCTGGTCTCGCACGGCGCGCCCGTCCTGCATGGCGGGCACGGTGCGCTCGCGCGGGCGATCGCGGAGGCGAGGGACGAGCCGGCGGCGCGGCTCGCGCCGGGCTGAGCGCGCCGAGGCGGCGGGTGGCACGGGGGGCGAGCCCGCGGCGTAGCTCGCGGCACGATGAGCTACGGCGCCGTGGGGACGGTGGCGCGACGGGCGAGCAGCTCGCGTAGGTAGCTCATGACCTCCTCGGTGGCGGTCGGCCTCTCGCCGGACTCCCAACCGTCCGCTCCCTGTGCGACCTCCTCGCCGCGGCGATCGCTCGCGCCGAGCTCGTGGAGCAGCGCGGCGGTCACCGCCGGGTCGAACTGTCGGCCGGCCTCGCTGCGCAGCTCCTCGCACGCCTGCTCGCCGCCGATCGAGCGCCGGTAGCAGCGGTCGGTGGTCATCGCCTCGTACGCGTCGCACGCCGCGATGATGCGCGCTCCCAGCGGGATCTCCTCGCCGGAGAGGCCGTCCGGGTAGCCGCCGCCGTCCCAGCGCTCGTGGCTCGCGCGCACGATCGCCGCCACCGGGCGCAGCGCGGGCACGGCGCTGAGGATGCGCTCGCCGAGCACCGTGTGCTGGTGCATGAACTCCCACTCCTCGTCGTTCAGGCGGCCGGGCTTCTCGAGGATCGCGTCCGGGATCCCCACCTTGCCCACGTCGTGCAGCTCCGCGGCGCGCGCCAGCTCATCCAGCTGCTCGGCGCTCATCGCCAGGCGGCGGCCCACGCGCAGGCACAGCTCGGCGACCTCGCTCGAGTGGTCCTCCAGCGAGGGCTGCTTGGCGTGGATGATGCGCAGCAGCACGTCGCGCGTCTGGTCCACGGCCAGCGACGGGCGGCCTTTCTTGCGCGTGTACATGCGCTGGTCGGCGATCTGCAGCGCGTGGTCGAGGTTCATCGCCTCGTGCGGCAGGAGCGCCGCTCCGTAGGAGGCGCCCACCGCGAAGTTCTCGCCGCGCTCGTGCAGCGCGGCGGTGGCCGCGCTCACGATCGCGTCGAGCTCCTCCGGGCGCGCGGAGGCGAGGATGCAGAACTCGTCGCCGCCGAGCCTGTACGCGCTCCCGTACGGCGCCATCGCGCTGGCCAGCTTCGCCCCCAGGCGCGCGAGCACCGCGTCGCCCGCCGGGTGCCCGAACGTGTCGTTGTAGCTCTTGAAGCCGTCCAGGTCGAACATCATCAACACCGCCGGCTGCGCCGCGGAGGCGCGCTGCAGGCACTCGCCGAGGTCGGCGGCCAGCTTGCGGCGGTTGCCCAGGCCGGTGAGCGCGTCCGTGAGGGCCTGTTCGCGCAGCAGCTGGTGGGCGACGATGTCCGCCGCCGCCTGGCGTGCGCGCTCGACCAAGCCCACCATCACCGCCTCCTCGTCCTCGCGAAACGCGCGGT
>JASHYF010000244.1 GCA_030043235.1 Solirubrobacteraceae bacterium
CAGCTCACGGGCGCGCGCGTGGACCTGAAGAAGGGCGGGCTGGCGGTGGTGCGCCTGGATGGCGCCGGCGGGCGCCTAGAGCGCGCGGGCGAGCTCGTCGTCCTGTTGCGCCCGCGCGAACTCGCGCTGATCGCCGATGCGAGCTCGCCTCCTGCGCGCTCCCGTGCCGCCCTCGAGCGCGTCCCACTCGGACGTGACTGACGAGCGCTCCTCGCGGCGCCCCCCTGTCTTCACCGCTTCCGCCGCGAAGCGGTAGCCGATCCCGAAGTGCGTGTGGATGTAGCGCCACCTGGGGGAGGCCTTCTCGAGCTTCTGGCGCAGCTTGCGCACGAACACGTCGACCGAGCGGTCGCCGCGCACCATCGTGTAGCCCCACAGGCGCGAGTAGATCTCCTCGCGCTCGAGCACGCGCCCGCCGGCGGCCGCGAGCAGCTCGATCAGCTCGAACTCACGCCTCGTCAGGTCGATGCTGCGCTCGCCGACGAACGCCTGGAAGCGGTCCGAGCGGATCTCGACCTCGCCGGCGAGGATCGGCTGGGCCTCGGCGCGACTGGCGGCGCGCCGCCGGCGGCGCACGACGCCCTGCACGCGCGCGATCACTTCCTCCGGGTGGCAGGGCTTGGTGATCCAGTCGTCGGCGCCGAGCCGCAGCCCGCGCACGCGTTGCGCGACCGTGGAGGGGCCGGTGCACACGACGATGCCGAGCTCGGGCAGCGCCTCGCACAGGCGCTCGAGCCAGTCCCACGCCTGCGGCCCGAGCACGGCGAGGTCGACGACCAGCGCGCTCAGGCGCATCGACACGACGGCGTCGGCGGGCACGGGGCTGGCGAGCACGCGGTGCTCCCAGCCGACGCGGTCGAGGCGCTTGGACAGGACCTGGATGAAGCCGCTGTCGCGGTCGAGGACCGCGATGCGCAGTGATGCGGCAGGTGTGCCGGTGACCTCGGGTGTCGCTGTTGCGCCCCCCAGGCGACCGGCGCTCTCGCTCGCGCTCATCGGGGCGCAGTCTAAGCCATCGGCGGGCGGCCGTGCGGCTTTGCAAGCCGATGTCACAGGATGTTAACAGGAGCCGTTCGCTATTTGCACCCGCCACAGGCCCGCCGGGCGCCCGGAATCCACTCCGTGAGCAGGTCTGTATATCTATCGTTATACAGATTTAATAATATGTATACGGGTTCGCGTGTGGCCGGTGACGCGGCTCACGCCGGCCGCCGGCATACGGGTTCGCGTGTGGCCGGTGACGAGGCTCACGCCGGCCCGCCGGCATATACGGGTTCGCGCGTGGCCGGTGACGCGGCTCACGCCGGCCCGCCGGCATACGGGTTCGCGCGTGGCCGGTGACGCGGCTCACGCCGGCCCGCCCGCCGTGGGCCCGGCCGGGCGCGAGGAGTCGGAGAACTCGCGGAACAGGCCGGTGACGACGAACGCGACCTGCTCGCCGATGTCCACGGCGTTGTCGCCGATGCGCTCGATCGCGCGCGCGACGAGCGTCATGTGCATCGCCCACTCGCGCCGGTCGGGGTCGTCGCCGATCGCGATCGCCAGGTTGAAGATCTCGCGGTTGAGGCGGTTGATCTCGCGGTCCTGGCGCACGAGGTCCTCGGCGAGTTCGATGTCGCGCGCGGCGAACGCGGCCTTGGACTGCACGACCTCCGAGCGCGCGAACGCGCCCATCCTGGCGAGCGCGTCGAGCATCTCCCTGTGCACGGGCGGCTCGTAGCCGGAGAGGGGGATGAGCTTGGCGATGTTCACGCACTGGTCGCCCATGCGCTCGATGTGCTTGATCATGTGCAGCAGCGCCGCCACCAGGCGCAGGTCGCCGGCCACGGGCGCCTGCAGCGCGAGCAGCGAGAGGATTCCCTGGTGCACCTCCAGGTAGCGGCCGTCGACGCGGTCGTCGTCGGCGATCACCATCTGCGCGAGCTCCACGTCCTGGTGCTGAAGCGCCTCGAGCACGCGGTCGAGCTGCTCGACGATCAAATCGAGGCCGCCGAGCGCGTTGAGCTCCAGCTCCTTGAGCTGGGCCTGGAAGTGGGCGCGGCCGTGCGCGTGCGTGTCCTCGGCGCTCGCCAGCGCGGAGCCCGCGCCCGCCGGCGCCGAGAGGTCTGCGCTCGGCCGCGCTGGTGGGCGATCGTCAGCCGAACTTGCCGGTGACATATTCTTCGGTCCGGGGGTCCCCCGGGTTGGTGAAGATCTCCTGCGTGGGGCCGGCCTCCACGAGCTGGCCGTCGAGCATGAACGCGGTGCGGTCGGCCACGCGCGCGGCCTGCTGCATGTTGTGGGTGACGATCACGATCGTCACCCGCTGCTTGAGCTCGTCGATCAGCTCCTCGATCTTGAGCGTGGCCACCGGGTCGAGCGCGGAGCACGGCTCGTCCATGAGGATCACCTCGGGCTCCACGGCAAGCGAGCGCGCGATGCACAGCCGCTGCTGCTGTCCGCCGGAGAGCCCGGCGCCGGGCTCGTCCAGGCGCTCTGAGACCTCCTCCCACAGGCCGGCCCCGCGCAGGGCGGCCTCCACGCGCTCGTGCAGGTCGCGTCGCCGGCGCGAGGTCAGGCGCAGCCCGGCGGCGACGTTGTCGAACACGGACATCGTGGGGAAGGGGTTGGGCTTCTGGAAGACCATGCCGACGGCGCGGCGCACGGCCACGACGTCGACGGAAGGCCCGTACACGTCGAGGTCCTCGAGCAGCACCCTGCCCTCGGCGTGCGCACCGGGGACCTCCTCGTGCATGCGGTTGATGCAGCGCACGAGCGTCGACTTGCCGCAGCCGGAGGGCCCGATGATCGCGGTGACCTCGTTTGCGCGGAACTCGAGGTCGATGCCCTTCACCTGTTCGGCCCGCCCGTAGAACGCGCGCAGCCCTTCGAGCCTGACGGCGAGCCCGCGCCTGGCCCCGGCCCCCGCGTCGCCATTCGCGCTGGGCGTGTCCACGCGCGGACCGGCGATGCGCCGGGGGGCGCTCTCGACTGGGTCCTGCGAGTCCGGCTGACCGGAGCCGTGCTTGCGGCGCTCGAGGTCGCTCACGCTCTCGCCGTCCACTCGACTCAGCTTAGGGGCTGGTTGCTCGGGCGTCATGCAAGCCGGCTCCGGCGTGCGATCAGGCGTGCGAAGAGATTGAGCAGCAGGATCATCAGGACGAGCGTGAGGGCCGCGCCCCAGGCCCGCTGTTCGACGGATGGGGTGGCCGAGGTGACGTCCTTGTAGATTTGCAGAGGCAGCGAGTTCATGAAGCTGCCGAGGTCGAAGGTCGTTTTCAGCGCTCCGAACGCCGTGAACAGCAGCGGCGCGGTCTCGCCGGCGGCGCGGGCGACGGCGAGCAGCACGCCGGTGACCATGCCCGGCAGGGCCGTGGGCAGCACGACGTCGAGGATCACGCGCCAGCGCGGCGCCCCGAGCGCGAGCGCGGACTCGCGCAGCGTCGCGGGGACGAGCAGCAGGATCACCTCGGCCGAGCGGATCACGATCGGCAGCATCAGCAGCGACAGCGCGATCGAGCCCTTCCAGCCGGCGTAGGTGGTTCCGGTGCCGATGATCAGCACGATGTACACGAACAGCCCGAAGAGGATCGAGGGCACGCCGGTGAGCACGTCCACGAAGAAGCGCACGGCGTGCGCGAAGGCGCTCGCGCGCCCGTACTCCACCAGCCACACCGCGACGCCCATGCCGATCGGCACGGAGATCGCGGAGGCGAGCGCAACGATCTCGATCGTGCCGAGGATCGCGCTCTTGACGCCGCCGATGCTGGAGCTGCCGAAGAACGTGTTGCCGGTGGGGTCGGTTGTGAAGAACTTCACGCTCCACGCGCCCAGCCCCTTTTTCAGCAGGTAGAAGACGATCAGCACGAGCGGCACGAGCGCGAGCGCCGTGCCCGCGAGGATCGCCGCGTGGGCGAGCCCGTCCCTGCGCCTGCGCCCCGGGCTGAGCGCGAAGCGCGCGAGGCGGTCGGCCGGGGGCTGCCGCCCGGCGGCGCCGAAGAACGTGTT
>JASHYF010000245.1 GCA_030043235.1 Solirubrobacteraceae bacterium
TGTGCGACCTGATCCAGGAGATGCACCAGATCTACAAGGGCACCTACCTGGTAGTCACCCACAACATCGCCTCGGCGCGGCAGATCGGCGACTACATCGCGCTGCTGTGGCGCGGGCGCATCGTCGAGGCGGGCGACGCCGAGCGCATGTTCTCCTCGGAGAACCCCTTCGTGCGGCAGTTCCTCAGCGGGTCGGCCGAGGGGCCGCTGACGATGGATTAGGGGTCATAGAAACAAACATCGCTGTTGTCGGACTCTGTGGGCTAGCACGGTCCGTGATGGTTCGAGTGCGCTCAGGCCGGAGCCTCGAGCTTGAGCGTGCTCAGGCCACCAAAGAGCAGGTACCGATGGCCCGGTTCGTCACCGAGGATGAACACCGGCGCACGCTGGCGCCAATCCGTAGCGCTACGATGTGGCTATGCCGACGGAGACGGCGACGATTCGGGTGGCGCGCGACACGCGTGATCTGCTCGCCGAGCAGGCGCGGGCGCGTGGCGTCTCGCTGGCTGCGTTGCTGGCGGAGATAGCGCGCGAGCGGGAGCTCGAGGCGGCCTTCGAGTCAGAGCGGCAGGCCACTCGCGCGGACGCCAACAGTCCGGCTGCGCTCGAGGAGATGCGTATGTGGGAGGCCACGTTGGAAGATGGCGTCAACTGAGCCACGCCGCGGCGAGGTGTGGCTCGTGTCGTTTGGCGCCTCCAGACGCGGTGAGCCGGGCAAGCACCGGCCGGCGATCGTCGTGTCGGCCGATCGTCTGAACACGGGCAGCACGGCTGATCTCGTGCTCGTCGTGCCCCTGTCGAGCTCCAGCGCGTCCTCGGCGCTGCGCCCCGAGGTCGCGGATGTCGAGGGCGTAGATCAGCCGAGCCGTGCGATCTGCCGAGCCGTCAGAGGCGTGGCGCCCTCGCGCCTGCTGCGCAGGTTGGGGGCGCTCCCGCCGGCCAAGCTCGCGGAGATCGAGCGCGTGCTTGCGCTGATCCTCGACTTGCCGGTGGAGCAGGCCGCGCAGCTGCGCGGCTGAGACCTCGCCGCCCGAGTTCGTGGCTCCGGCCGTCGGCGAAAGGCGAAGAGGCTCAGGGATCGCGCGGGGTCATTCTCCGCCGAACTGGCGCTGCCAGCGAGGTCGGCGCCAATCAGCGATGCTTCGGGCGAGATCCCGTTGGCCGCGGCGAGCTCTCCGGCGCTCAGCCCATCGCTGGACGCTATCGAGGACAGCGATTCGCCAGGAGCGACGACGTGCGCAAACGCAGCCGAGGCGGCCCCAGGAAGCACGAGCATCGCGACGATGGCAACCGGAATCAGGATTCGCAGGCGCGTGGCGGGCATTGGCTCTGATGTGAGCCTCGCCGCGACCGGCTTCGATTCCCAGTCGCGCAACCTCGCCTGCATGCCCCAGCAACTTGCCGAGACGCGCCGCGATGTACGCGGCTCTCTCAGGTTGCGCCAGCGTACGTACCACCGAGGTGGTACACTTGTCCGACGTCATCCGCGAAACCTCGCATACAGGTCACGCTCGACCGCGATCTTGCAGCCGCTGTCGCCGAGCTGGGGGGCGGCAAGTCCAAGTCACGCGCGGTACACGACCTGGCGTTGCGGGGCGCGGAAGCCATCCGGGCGGAGCGGCAACGATTCCAAGACGCGCTCGAGTTCCTGCAGCGCCTGGACTCTGGAGAGGACGACCGCTTCGACTTCTCCGTGTCCGCACGACTCCATGCAGAGCGCTGAGCCGTACGGCTCGGGCACGGCACTGGTGTTCGACACCTCAGCATGGAACCGGCGAACTAGCCCCAGCGTACTGCCCCGCTGGGCGGCAACACGAGACGCCGGTCTGCTCGCCGTATGCCCGGTGGTGGCACTGGAGCTGTTGGCGGCCGCGCGTGACGAGGCGGCGTTTGAAGCGCTTGACCACGCTTTGCAGGCGCTTCCCAGCGCACCCGTAACGCGTGCGGCTGGGGACCGCGCGATGGGCGCCTCCCGAGAGCTGCGCGGCGAGCGTCGTCTACCAGCCGCCGACTACATGATTGCGGCAGCCGCAGCGGAGCGCGGCTTCGCCGTTCTTCACTACGACCGTCACTTCGATCCGCTCTGCCGCGTGCTCGGAATCGAAAGCGTGTGGATCGCCGCCCCAGGCTCGATCGACTGAGCCGTCATGCGAGTGGAGAAGCGCGCTCCTCACTGGATCGATCTCGACGGGGCCGTCAACGCGCGTGCCGTCGTGCCCGGTGTGCTGCTCCGGGCTGACAACCTGCAGTCGCTCAGCGCGCGGGATGTGCGCCTGCTGGTCGAGCAGGAGGCGCTCGAAGTGGTGCTCGATCTGCGAACGGACATAGAGGTCGAGCGCGAGGGGCCGGGGCCGATTACGCGCGAGCGCGCGGTTCGCATCGAGCACCGCTCGCTGCACCCGGACTCCGGCGGGAACACCGATCTCGAGCTGGGCACGGTCATTCCGTGGGGACGGGCCGACAACGACGAGTGGCCGGCCGAGCCGACGATCGTCCGCGCGTACATGAGCTACCTCCGTCGCCGTCCGGACTCGATCGTGGGCTCGGTGCGCGCGATCGCCCGCGCCGAGGGCGCGGTCCTGGTGCACTGCGCGGCCGGCAAGGATCGCACGGGAGTGGTGGTCGCGCTCGCGCTCGACGCCGCCGGGGTGGATCGAAATGCGATCGCCGCCGATTACCTCGCCACCAAGGAGCGCATGGGTGCGATCCTCGCGCGCCTCGTCAGGTCCCCGACGTATCGCGCAGAGCTCGAGGGCTACGACGCACAGAAGCACGAGCCGCTCCCCGGAACGATGGAGCGCGTGCTCGAGCTGGTCGATGAGCGCTTCGGCGGGTCTACGGCCTGGCTCTCCTCGCACGGGCTCGGCGGCGCCGACGCCGAGCGACTGCGGCGCCGGCTGACGCCAGCTCGAGCGGGGTCGCCAACGAGCCCGGTCACAGCGCATCGTTGAGCTTGCGGCGGAATGCGCCCGGGTCGATCGCCGGGTAGCGGTAGAGCTGCGGCTCGATCGACTCGTAGAGCTCACGCAGGCGGTCCGGCTTCACGAGCCCGTGCGCCAGCATGCTGTTCACGTCCTGCAGGTCCTGTTGGAAGCCGCGCTCGACCTTCGCGAGCGCCTGCGAGTACAGGTCGAAGTGACGGAGCTCGACGTTGCCCTCCGCCAGCACGAGCGGGCTGCGCTCCCGCCAGCCCGGCAGCTCGGGGATGAAGTCCGGCGGGGAGGCGAGCTCGATGTTGATGCGGAGCTCCTCCTTGAGCTTCGGCAGCTCCCGCAGCAGCGCGTCGGTGTCGGGCTCGAACCGGACGTTCACGTCCACCGTCGATGCGCGCCAGCCCTCGATGACCGCGGTCGCTCCCCCGGTCAGGTAGACGGTCGTTTTCGAGCGCGCGAGGTTCCCGAGGCGCAGGGCGAGCTCGCGCAGCCGGTCTCGGTCAACGGGTGGCCGCATGCTCTGCTGCGCTCGCGAAGCTCGCGATGCGGGCGAGAAGCGCGTTGTAGCGGCTGTGCGCCGCGCCGCCGAGGCGGTTCGCGAGCAGGCTGTAGAGACGATGCTCCGGCGACTCGCCATCCTCCTGTCGTCCGCCATCCTCCTGTCGTTCGCCGGGGATCGCAATCCCAATCGCCCGCAGGCGTGGAGCCGCTATCAGAAGCAGCAGCGACGCCTCGCTCACACGGCCATCCCGCAGGTCCGCGAGCCCCTGACGCACGAGCTCAGCTCCGGGCAGGTCGACTGGCGGCTCCCCCGTGCGCGCCCGCGCGCGCTCGACGTACTCCCGCAGCGCCGTGCGAGCGACCTCGCTGAGCGAGCGCCGCTCGTCGCGGGCGCGTGCTTGCAGCGCGTGGGCAAGGCCGGGATCCACGCGCACCTGTATGCGTGGAGAGATGCCGCTGCCGCCTAGCGCGGGCCGACCGGCGTGGGCTCGCTTTGCCTGCGTGAGGTCGAAGCCATCGTTCATTTTTGTCAGACATAATAATAATTAATGATAGTAGTCACGACAAGTGGGCCGATGTCGATGATCCGCGCGGCATGGGACATTGCTCGATGGCGGACGCGCCAGGGATTGACTCGTCAGCGACCGTATGCGAACATACGTTCGCATGGTCATCTGTGTACACCTGCCGCGCTTCGAGCTGGCCGTGGCCGCCGGCGAGCACGCGCAGGTGGCCCGCCAGACGCTCGCGGGTCGCGCGTTCGCGGTCGCTCCCCTCCTCGGCGCCGAAGGCACCGCCTCCGGAGGCGGTCGCGTAGGCGAGGTCTCGGGCGCCGCGGAGGCTCGCGGCGTGGCCCGGGGAATGGCGCTCGGCGAGGCGCTCGCCCGCTGCCCCGATCTGGTGCTCGTGCCGGGCGATCCCGTGCGGGTGGCCGAGGCGTGGGAGGCGGCGCTGCGCGCCCTGGAATCGATCGGCGCGGCCGTCGAGCCCGCCTGTGCCCCCGAAGGGGGTGCGCGCCCGGGGCTCGCGTACTTCGAGGCCGGCGCATTGCGCGGGATCCACCGCACGCGCAAGGCGACGATCGCCGCCGCCCGGCGCGCGCTCGCATCGTCCCCGGAGGGGGATCGCCCCGTTCGCATCGGCGCCGCGCCCACGCGCTTCTGCGCGCTGGCCGCCGCCCTGGCGACGCGCTCGTCGCGGGCGCTGGTGCTGGAAGGCAGGGAGGCCCAGCGCTGGCTGGCGGGACGCCCGGTGGAGTTGCTCGGCTTCCGCGCGGACACGGCAGCGTTGGTCGAGCCGCTCACCCGCCTTGGCGTGCGCACGCTCGGCGAACTCGAGCGGCTCGGACGCGCCGCCCTCACCGACCGCTTCGGAGAGCCGGGGAGGATCGCCCATGCCCTGGCCGGCGGCGAGGATCGCCCGCTGCGCCCACGCCGCGTGGAGGAATGGTTGGAGGAGTCGATGGCGGTCGGCGACGCCAGCTCCGGCGAGGCGCTCAAGCGCGTGCTGGGTGCGCTGGTGAGCCAGCTCTTGGCGCGCCCCGAGCGCCGCGGGCGCACGCTACGCGCCGCCACGCTTTCCGCTCACCTGCTCGCGGGCGGAGGCTGGTGCGAGCGCGTGGTGTTCCGCCAGGCGACCGCCGACCCCGAGCGCATCTGGCTGGCGCTGTCCGTGCGGCTGCTGTGGTTGCCGGCGCCAGCCGCCACGCTGGGGCTGGCCGTCGAGCGCTTCGGGCCGCCCGCCGGCGAGCAGGGGACGCTGCTGGAGGACCGGCATGCCCGCAGCGCCCATCGTCTGCGCGAGGCCGTCGCCCAGATGCGCGCCCTGGCCGGGCAGGACGCGGCGCTGCGGGCCGTGTGCGTGGACCCCCACTCGCGCGTGCCCGAGCGGCGGGTGGTGCTG
>JASHYF010000246.1 GCA_030043235.1 Solirubrobacteraceae bacterium
CAGCGCTGGCCGTCGCCCGCGTGCAGCGCGTCGATGCCGGCGGCCGTGCGCTCGAGGTCGCGGTGCAGCGCCACCGCGGTGCCGTCCGCCAGCGGGTGCGCCATGCACGCCGCCGGGTGCACCCAGCGCAGGCCGTGTCGCTCGAGCGGCATGCGCGCGAACACCGGCGAGGCGGCCGCCGCGGGGTACACCGCGGAGTAGGTGTCGTGGCGAAAGCCGGGCAGCGTGAGCTCGTCGGTGGCGACCGCCCCGCCCGCGCGCTCGCTCGCCTCCAGCACGAGCACGCGCCGGCCCGCGCGCGCCATCGTTATCGCCGCCGCCAGGCCGTTCGGGCCGGACCCCACGACCAGGGCGTCGTAGCTCATCGGCGCCAAGCATATGTATGCGCGATAATCCCCGGCCCATGCGGCACCAGAGCTCCATCACCCGCCGCACGGAGCCGGATCGGAGCTGAGCGCGCTTGCAGGTCCGGTTCTGCGGCGTGCGGGGATCCACTCCAGCGCCGGGCACCGAGTTCGTGCGCTACGGCGGGCACACCTCCTGCCTGGCGCTCGCCCACGACGGGGCGGCCGCGCCCACGCTGGTGCTCGACGCGGGCGTCGGCCTGCGGGCGGTCTCGCGCGTGCTCGACGGCGCGCCGTTCGCGGGCACGATCGCGCTCACCCACCTGCACTGGGACCACACGCTCGAGCTGCCGTTCTTCGCCGCGGGCGACCGCGCCGACGCGAACGTGACGGTGCTGATGCCCGAGCAGGACGGCGGGGAGGACGCGACGAGCCTGCTGGGGCATGTGATGTCCCCGCCGTACTTCCCGATCGAGCCCACCGACCTGCGCGGGAACTGGACGTTCGCGACGATCGAGCCCGGCGAGCACGAGATCGAGGGCTTCACGGTGCTCGCGCGCGAGATCCCGCACAAGGGCGGGCGCACGTTCGGCTACCGCGTGAGCGACGGCCGCTCCACGCTCACGTACATGCCCGACCACTGCCCCACGACGCTCGGCGCCGGCGAGCACGGCTTCGGCGAGTGCCACCCCGCGGCGCTGGAGCTCGCCCGCGAGAGCGACCTGCTGGTGCACGACGCGCAGCTGTTCCCCGAGGAGCTCGCCGCGGAAGCGGACTTCGGGCACTCCGTCGCCGACTACCCCGTGGAGCTCGGCCGCCTCGCGCGCGCCCGCGCGGTGGCGCTCTTCCACCACCGCTTCGACCGCACCGACGACGCGCTGGACGCGCTCGCGCGCAGGCTCGGCGCCGGTGCCGGCGGCGCGGATGGCGACGACGACGGGGATGGCCCGCGCGTGTGGGTGGCAGCCGAGGGCGCCGTGCTGGATCTGTAGAGGCGTCTTGCGCGAACGTGCGTCGTGCGCGCGAGGTCGCAGCTTCGTGCTCCTCGCTTCGCCTCGTGAAGACGTTTTTTATCAAGGAGTGCGGCTCGCGGGCTGGTATGCCAAGGGGCGATGACCGCGATCGTCGAGCGCTTTGGAGTGCTGGGGCGCCGGCGCCCGGCGCGTGCCGCTCGTGCCGTTCGTGCTCCTCACCGCGCTCGGCTGCGGCTGCGACGCCGGCGACGCGGACGGCATTCGCCGTTTGCGCAGGCCGTTGCCTGTCTGCGGGTGCGGCGCGTGCGCGCGCCGCTGCCCGACCGCGTGGAGCTCGCGCTAGCTGCCTGCTAGCGGCCAGGGATTCTGCGCCGGCTGCCGCGGCTCCTGGCGCCAGTCGGCATATGCCTCGTCCGGCTCATCGGTCTGGACGCTCACCGACGCGCCGTACTTCGCGGCAACCTCGTTGACCGGGTAGTGCGCCTCGTCCAGCCGCCTCGAGCCGATCATCAACACGGCGCACGGCCCGTCGCCCGCGCCGACGAAGACGTGCTCGACGCCCGCCGCGCAATGCACGAAGTCCCATTGCCGCAGCGGCGTCTCCTCGCCTTCCAGGATCACGATGCATTCGCCGTGGAGCACGAGAAAATCCTCCTGCACCGGCTCCGAGTGGTAGCGGCAGTTGGGCTGGCCCGGCTGCATGATCTGGATGTTCACGCCGGTGTCCGGCCACGGCGAGCTGTCGGGCTCGAAATCGATGATCGTCGCGCGCCGCGGGTGCTCCATCGCTGGCGCATCCCCTACGTTCATCACGAACGGCTTGTCCATGTTCGGAACCATACGACGCGGGGGCTCCCGCGTCGGATGCGCTCAGCTGAGCGTGTACCCCAACAGCGAGAAGATCGACGTGTGGCCGGCAATCCAGACGACCAGGTGATGCTCGGGCGCGAGGACGGCGCAGTCGACCACTACCACGGCGAGCGCGAGTAACGCAAGCGAGCCGCAACATCTGTCCGGACGGATGCCGTACACTTCGCTTATGGCCTCCCGCGCATCGACCAAGACACGCAGGATCGAGATCAGGATCACCGAGGAGGAGCGCAGCCTCGAGCAAGCAGCGGCGACGGTAAACGGCGAGACCCTGAGCGAGTTCGTACGCCGCGCCGCACGCCACGAGGCCGAGCGCACGCTCGCCGAGCGCACCCGCTACGTCGTCGATGACGAAGCAGCACAGCGATTCCTCACCGCACTGGAGCAGCGTTCCGCCGACGTCGAACGAGGGCTGCGCCAGCTCACCGAGAAGCCAAGCGTGCTTCCCGCGGCGTGACGCCGCGGCTCAGCCCTACAGCTCCGTTCGATCGTAGGACACACCGCGTCGAGGAGTTCAGCTGCGGTGAGCAGGCTCTGGACCGCTGGCTGCGCAGCTACGCGGGCCGAAACCACCAGCGCGACGCCGCTCGCACGTTCGTGACCGCAGAGCAAGACGGCAAAGTCGCCGGCTACTACACGCTCGTGGCCGCACAGGTCGAGTACGAGCAGGCCACAGCCAGTGTCCGCCGAGGACTCTCACGCCACTTCCCCATCCCGGTCGCGCTCATCGCGCGCCTAGCGGTCACGACGCCGTATCAGGGCGCCGGCCTCGGCCGCAGCCTTCTGCTCGACGCGCTCGAGCGCGTCGTACGCGCCTCCGACGAGCTCGCGATACGCGCCATCACCGTCGATGCGCTCGATGATCGCGCCACGTCGTTCTACCACCGCTTTGGGTTCCAGTCGTCATCCCTGGCACCTCGCACGCTGATGGTCCCGCTCGACGTCGTACGGCGGACGCTTCTCCGGTGAGACGCGCTCTCCCGTGCGACGTTTGCAGCTCACGATTGCTCCAGGTAGCGGCGAAACCCGCGCACCGGTGCGTTGAAGCCGGTCCGCTCGTACAGCGCGTGCGCGTCCTCGCGGTCCTCGCGGGAGAGCAGCTGAAGCTTGTAGCAGCCCGCCTCGCGCGCCACTTCGGCCGCCACGTCGACCAACGCCGTGCCGACGCCCCGCCTGCGGTGCTCCGCGTCAACGACCACGTTCTCGATGCCAGCCCACGGGCGGCCACCGTGCGTGAGGTTGGCGACCATGCACAGGTCGAGCGTGCCCACGATGCGATCTTCCCGGCAGGCGACAAGCACGAGGCGCGCCGGCGAGGCAAGCATCTCCGCGAACGTCGTTTCCAGTCGCGTGAGTCGTGGCCCTGCCGTCTCGTCGTGAAGCTGCGAGAGCAGCGTCAGCAAGGCGGGCAGGTCCTCGGCGACGGCGGCGCGCACCAGCAGTCCACGGTCCACGCGTCGCGAGAAGTCATGCGGCAGCTCGATCACGCCAGCTCGATCACGCCAGTCGTCGCTCGCTCTCGCCCGACACCGTGTGCGTGGCCGGATCCATCGGTTCCGTAAAGCAATGGAAAGACCGTAAAGCAATAGAAAGGGGGTGTGGGCGCCTGCGCGCGGCGGGCGGGGCGCGCGGGGAGCGCGCGTCGTGAAAGTATTTCGCCCGCCGCCCGCTCCGGGAGGAAGGGCACGGCGGCGACCCCAACCACCATCGCGGACGAGGAGCGCACACATGCCCGACATCGAGTTCCCCATCACCTCCAACGGCGGCGGAGCCGGCAGCGCCCCGGGCTACCTGGCCGTCCCCACGGGCGAGCACGGCCCCGCAGTGATCGTGCTGCAGGAGTGGTGGGGCGTGGACGAGCACATCCGCTCGATCTGCGACCGCCTCGCCGGGGAGGGCTTCTACGCGCTCGCGCCCGACCTCTACCACGGTGAGACCACCGACCAGCCGAGCGAGGCGCAACAGAAGATGATGGCGCTGTCGATGGGCGACGCCGAGAAGGACATGTGCAGCGCCGCCGACTACCTCGCCTCCCAGCCCGGCTTCGAGGGGTCGGGGGTCGGCGCCGTGGGCTTCTGCCTCGGCGGCGGGCTCGCCGTGTGGGCGGCCGCCACCTGCCCCAAAATCGTCGCCTCGGTCAGCTACTACTACGTCATGCCCCACGGCAAGCCCGACTTCAGCGGCATCAGCGGACCTGTGCTCGGCCACTTCGGCACCGCCGACGATTTCGTGCCCGTCGACGCCGCCAAGCAGCTCGAGGCGGAAATACGCGACGCGGGCGCGGACGTCACGTTCCACTTCTACGAGGGCGCCGGACACGCGTTCTTCAACGACACCAACCGCCTCGGCACCTACGACGCGAACCACGCGCAGACCTCGTGGGATCGCACCGTCAGCTTCCTGCGCTCGGCGCTCGCCTCCTGAGACCCCCGTCCGCGCTCATCGCCCGCGCCCTGCCGCCGGCGCCCGCGCTCCTCGCGCCGCCCGGGCCCGTCAGCGACCCCACGGTCGCGCTCGACCCCGGCAGCGATCGCGCCGTGGCAGCCTGGCGCGGGGAGACGGGCGCGATCGAGTACTCGATCCGCAGCTACGGCCCCAATCCGTGACGCGTTTCGCACGGGCGCGCGCCGGGGATGTGAGCGCCCCGGCGGCGCGAGCACACCGCGAGCCCGCATCTCTATAGGAAAAGATGACCTGAATGGATCGCGACTACGAGCTGCAGACGCACGAGGCCGAGGACCGCCACTGGTGGTATCGCGGCCGGCGCACCGTGCTCGAGGGCGTGATCGCCGGGCTGGGCCTGCCCGCCGGCGCGCGCATTCTCGACGCCGGGTGCGGCAGCGGGCGCAACATGGTCGAGCTCGCGCGCCACGGGGCCGTCACCGGCATCGAGCTGTCGCGCACGAGCGTCGCGCTCGCGCGCGCGCGGGGGGCCGGCGAGGTGATCGAGGGCTCGATCCTCGACATGCCGTTCGGAGAGGGCAGCTACGAGCTGGCCACGAGCCTCGACGTGATCGAGCACCTCCAGGACGATCTCGCCGCCCTGCGCGAGCTGCGGCGCGTGGTCGTCCCCGGCGGCGCGCTGCTGCTCACGGTCCCCGCCTACCAGTGGCTGTGGAGCGGGCACGACGTGATCAACCACCACTATCGCCGCTACACGCAGCGCTCGCTGCGACTCGTCGCCGAGCGCGCCGGCTGGCGTCAGGTGCGCGCCACCTACTTCAACGCGCTGCTGCTGCCCGTCGCGATCATGCTGCGCGCGCTCGACAAGCTCAACGCCAAGACCACGCAGTCGAGCCTAGACCTGTGGGTGCCCCCGCAGCCGTTCAACTGGCTGCTCGAGCGCCCGCTCGCGTTCGAGGCCGCGCTGATCGCGCGCGGCCGGCGCATACCCATGGGGCTCTCGCTGCTCGCCGTATTCCGTTAGGCCTCGCCGTCGGCGACCGCCACCGGCGCGTGCACGCGGAACGTCCACGCGCGGTTGGCGAAGAACGTGCTCACGGTCACGAGCGCCGTCGCGCACACCTGCGCGATCAGCTTGTCGAGCCTCGCGTCGTGCACGAACACGAACAGCAGGCCCTCGTTCACGCCCAGGCCGCACGTCTGCACCACACCCCAGCGCACCGGCGTGAGCGCGTCGCCCACGTGGCCGCGAAACGTCCAGCGGCGGTTGAGCAGGAAGCCGTTCACGGCGCCCACCACGAAGCCGATCGCCGACGCCGCCAGGTACCACACGCCGAGCACCTTCAGCAGCAGCGTGTACACGGCCAGCGTGAGCAGCGTGTTCGACACCCCCACGATGCCGAACTTCACGAACTGGACGAGCACCAGCGCGCGGGGGCGCGCGGACAGTCGCGCTACGCTTGTGCGCGATCCCGGCGTGTCAGTGCGCCCGGCGGACATCCATACACAGGATGAACGATAGATTGAGCGCCGGCTTAATCCGTCCCGCCAACATTGCATGCGCCACGACCGTCCGGGCAGCTCTGCGGCGCCGGCCGGCACACAGCCCATCATGTCTGACACGCCACTTCGCACTCCCAGCCTGCTGAGCGTGGTCGCGCCGGTGTACAACGAGCAGGAGCTGGTCGAGGAGTTCGTCTCGCGGGCGTGCGCCGCGGTGGCCGACTACGAGTTCGAGCTGGTGCTCGTCGACGACGGCAGCGCCGACCGCACGGGCGAGCTGCTCGACGCGATGGCCGCCACCGACCCGCGCGTGCGCGTGATCCACCTGTCGCGCAACTTCGGCCACCAGGCCGCGCTCACCGCCGGCCTCGAGCACGCCGTCGGCGACGTCGTCGCGATGATCGACGCCGACCTGCAGGACCCCCCGGAGCTGATCCCCGGCATGATCGCCCAGTGGAGCCAGGGCGCCGACGTGGTGTACGCGGTGCGCAGGCAGCGCGAGGGCGAGACCGCCTTCAAGCTCGCCACCGCCTCGTGGTTCTACAAGCTCTTCAACAAGCTCGCCCAGGTCGATCTCGAGCCCAACTCCGGCGACTTCCGCCTGCTCGACCGCAGCGCGCTGAACGCGCTGCTCACGATGACCGAGCGCTCGCGCTTCTTGCGCGGCATGACCGTGTGGGTGGGCTTCACGCAGACCGCCGTCTCCTACCAGCGCGACGCCCGCCATGCCGGCGAGACCAAGTACACGCTGCGCAAGATGCTGCGCTTCTCGCTCGACGCGATCGCCTCCTTCTCGCACCTGCCGCTGCAGCTGGCCACCTACGTCGGGCTGCTGTCCGCGAGCGTGGCATTCATCGCGATCCCCGTCGTCGTCGGCCTGCGCCTCGCCGGCTCGTATCTGCCGGGCTTCAGCTCGATCACGATCGCGATCCTCCTGCTCGGCGGCATCCAGCTGATCGCGCTGGGCGTCATCGGCGAGTACGTCGGGCGCATCTACGACGAGGTCAAGCACCGCCCGCTGTACATCGTCCGCGAAGAGCGAAACCACCCGAGCGCCTCCGGGCGCATCGCCGCCGTCCCCGTCGCCCGCTCGGGCCTGCCCGCGCGGGTCGCCCAGCCCGAGCGGATAGCGCAGTAGCGCGCGACCGCCGGCCGCGCCTTCGTCGTGACCCG
>JASHYF010000247.1 GCA_030043235.1 Solirubrobacteraceae bacterium
CGCCGGCCGCGGCGCCTGAGCCGTCGCCGCCTTTGGCTCGCTCCTCGGCGGCGAGAAAGCGCAGCGCGTCCTCGGGCGGCGGCACCGCGATCAGCTGCCCGCGGCGCAGCAGCGTGAACGTCATGCGTCCGCTGGCGGCAAGCCGCGTGGCCTCCTCGTCGCTGTCGGCGCAGATCACCCACACCCCCACCGCGGTGTAGGGCGCGGCGTCGGGGTGTTCGTGTGCGGCGAAGCGCTCGCGATACAGAGCGGCGATCTGCGCTCCGTCGGAGTTGATGAAGTCGGCGAACGCGTAGGGCAGCCCCAGCTCGGCCGCCCACAGCGCGCTCTGGGGCGAGGAGCCGAGCAGCCACGGCGCGGGGCGCTCGGGCCGCCCGGGCAGGGTCTTGGCGAGGCGCGCGAACGGGTGCTCGGAAGGCAGCGTGTCGTCCAGATACCCGAGCAGCTCGGCGAGCTGCTGGGGAAAGTCGTCGGGAGCAGCTTGGCGCCGGTCGCGCTGCAGCGCGAACGCGGTCAACGGGTCGGTGCCGGCAGCACGCCCGAGCGCGAGGTCGATGCGACCGGGGAACAGCCCGGCGAGCAGGCTGAAGGTCTCAGCCACCTTCAGCGGGCTGTAGTGCGGCAGCATCACGCCGCCGCTGCCCACGCGGATGCGCGCGGTGGCGGCGGCGATCGGCCCGATGAGCGCCTCCGGGCTGGGGCCGGCGAGCATCGGGCCACCGTGATGCTCGGCTACCCAGTAGCGGTGGTAGCCCAGCCGGTCGGCAAGACGGGCGAGGTCGAGCGTGTTCGCGAGCGCACGCGCGGGCGTGGACCCTTGGGAGACGGGAGACTGGTCGAGGACCGACAGTCGCAAGGGGGCGGAGGAGCTGGCCACGCGCGGTGAAGGTTATGACGGGGCTGACGATCGCGCTACGCGCGCGCAGAAACGCGCTAGGGTTTGACAACGTCCTTCGGGAGGAAATCGATGTATCAACCGACGCTGCTCCGTGACCGCTCGCGCCCCGAGCAGATCCTGCTGGGCGGGATCGTTCCTGCGATCGCCGGCGCGATCGCGGGCGTGTTGATCGGCGTGTCGAGCGCCGCGTACTGGGGCTATGCGGTGCCGATCGTGATCGCGAGCGTGATCGCCGGCTTCGAGCACCAGGACGGATGGGGCGGCGCGGATCGTGGTCTGGTCGCGGGCGCGATCTACGGGACGGCGCTGCTGGTGATGCACGCGATCGTGGGCACGCACGCGAAGGTCTCGCTCGGCAGCTTCCCACCGTTCCTGGCCGTGATCACCGCGATCATCGGCATGCTGCTGACGGCGACCGGAGGGCGCATCGCGCGTTCGCAGCGCAGGCGCGCGCGGGCTCGCACGACGATCATCGCGGACTAAAAGCGAGTCGCCGGCCCCCAGCCGCCGGTAGGCTGAGCGTGCGATGAGCGACGCGGCAAGCGAGCCGGTACCCCCCTTCCACCTGTTCCTCAACGAGCGCGAGGTGCCGATCGCCGCGCACGCGCTGCGGCTGCTGATCTCCGACGAGGCGCACGAGCCGCAGATCCGTCGCCTCGCCCGCGAGGTGATCGCGAGCCTCGAGCAGCCGCCGGACGCGCAGGGGCTGCTGACGGTGGCGCTCGAGCCGCCGCAGATGAAGATCACGCACAGCGCGGTGCGGCTGCTGCTCAACGACCTGCAGCGCGAGCAGCACTCCGAGCGCGCCACCCTGTGGGCGATCCTGGAAAAGCTTCCCGACGAGCACACGATGCGCGCGATCGTGCTGGAGTGACGCGCCCGCCGGCCGCCCTCGCCGTGCTGCTCGCGACCGGCGTGACGCTCGCCGGCTGCGGCAAGGACGAACGGCTTGCGCCCACCGGCACGGCGGGCAGGCAGGCTGCGACCGGCGCACACCGCGGGCACGCTGTGACGCCGTCGCGCAGCGCCGCGAGCTCGGCCGCGAAGGCGCTGGCGTTCGCGCGTGCGGTGAACCTGCGTGCCAGCGACGTCCCCGGCTTCAGCGTCTCGAGCGAAAGCCGGCACGAGCGGGGGAGCGCAGCGGAACGGCGCCTGGAACGGGAACTGCACCGCTGTGTGGGCTCGGCGAGCGAAACGAGCAGCCTTGCGGAAGCGAGCTCGCCGCAGCTGGAACGCAAGGCGTCGCTCGCCAGCCAGAGCGTGAGCTCCGCGGTGAGCGTGGAACGCTCGCCGGCGGCGGGGGCGGAAGTGCTGGCGTCGTTTCGCAGCGGACGGCTGCGCACGTGCCTGTCTCATTACTTCGACCTGCTGCTCGCCGGCGAGAGCCTGCACCGGGCGAGCGTCAGCCCGGTGTCCGTCAAGCATGGATCGCCGCCCGCGCCGGGCATGACGGGCAGCTTTGCTTTGCGCTTCACCGCGACGATCACCGTCGACCACGTCCCGATTCCGTTCTATGTGGACATCCTCGGCTTCGTCGACGGCCCTGCAGCGGTCACGCTGCTCACGAGCGGCATCCCCGAACCGATCCCGGCGAAACTGGAGGAACACCTGTTCTCGCTGCTGGTGGAACGCGCGAAGTCGGGCAGCGTGTGAGCGCGCTCGCGGCCGGGCGCCCTACGGCGTCTTGGGCGAGGCTGCGGTTGACCCCGACGAGCACCCCCAGCGCCGTGGAGTCCATGAACGAGGTGCGTGACAGGTCGACGATCAGGCGGTTGTGACCCGCCTCCAGCGCGTCGAGCAGCTTCCACTTCAGCTGCGGCGCGGTCGACAGGTCGAGATCCCCCTCGACGGAGAACACGCTGGTGCGCTCGTCGAGCTCACGCTCGCCGATCGCAAAGGACGTCTCCGTCGCCTGCGAACTTCCGGGGTTGTCAGCTCTACGCGGCATCTCCCTCCTTGCTTGGCGCACGCATGCCGCGCGCGACTCGGGTTCAGCCCGAACGATGCTCGCGTCCGGGCATCTCGTGTGAAGCTCGACATTCGCGCCCACGGTGATCATCGGCGGGCTCAAAGATCGAACATACGTCCAGTTTCGACCTCCGGGGTATCGTTGCCGGCCGGCGCACGAAATCTTGCGCGGGACCTCCCGCGCCTCGCTTGGGACCCTCAGCGCCGCACCGCTGTGCGACAGGAAGGCGATGCGTGGAACCGGCCGGCACGCATCCGCCCGCACGACGCACGCTGTTTGCAGATTTTTTATCGGTGATCGGATGTTTGGCGAGACGGCTCACTGGGCAAGCAGGATCACAAGCGCCTCAGCACCGCGGTGGGGGGTTGCACCGTGGTGGACGAGGAAGACGCACGAAACTCAGGTCGCTCCTGCCGTTCGAATGTGCGGAGCGGCGACCCGTCGTGAGAAGGGGAGCTCTCGGTTGACCAAGCGACAGGACCGATCGGATGGGGTGCAGCGGCAGGATCGATCGGATGGGGTGCTGTTGACGGGCGCAACCGGATTCGTCGGCATGGAGCTGCTGGCGCGCTATCTGGAGCGCAGCGATCGTCGCGTGTTCGTGCTCGTGCGCGCCGCCAGCCAGCGCGCGGCCGAAGCCAGACTGCAGCGTACGCTCCTGTACCTGTTCGGCTTCGGCCACCCCTATGCAGGGCGCGCGGTGGCGCTGCGTGGCGACCTCACACGCCCGGGTTTGGGGCTGCGCCGCGGGCGCACGGCGCTTGCCGAGCAGGTCGAGGAGATCGTGCACGGCGCCGCGTCGGTGTCCTTCGATCTCGACGTGGAGACCTCGCGGGCGATCAACGTGGAGGGCACGCGACGCATGCTCGAGCTGGCCGAGCGCTGCCAGGCGCGCGGCGGGCTGCGGCGCTTCTCCTACGTGTCCACCGCGTACGTCGCCGGCGAGCACCGCGGCTGCTTCAGCGAGGACGACCTCGACGTGGGCCAGCGCTTTCGCAACTCCTACGAGCGGTCGAAGTTCGAGGCGGAGAGTCTCGTGGCACGCTGGCGCGAGCGGCTGCCGGTGACGGTCATGCGCCCGAGCATCGTCGTCGGCGAGCGAGGCACGGGCTGGACGGCGTCGTTCAACGTCCTGTACTGGCCGCTGCGCGCGTTCGCCCGCGGCGCGTACGCGGCGCTGCCCGCGCGACGCGACGCCCCGGTGGACGTGGTGCCGATCGATTACGTGGCCGACGCGATCTACGCGCTCAGCCAGGCCGGCGAGGCCGAGGGGGAGACCTTCCACCTCACCGCGGGCAGACACGCGAGCAGCGTGGGCGAGCTGGTGGAGCTCGCGAGCGCGTTCTTCACGCGACCCGCCCCGCGCCTGATCGAGCCGGCGACGTATCGCCGCGTGGTGCACCCGCTGCTCGTGCGCACGGCCCGCGACGAGCGCACGCGCCGCACGCTGCGGCGCAGCGAGACGTTCTTCCCGTACTTCGCGGCGAGGGTCACCTACGACGACCGGCGCGCGCGCATCGCGCTGCGGGGTTCGGGGATCGGGACGACCCCGCTGCGCACGTACTTCGACCGCCTGGTGGAGTTCGCGCTGGCCGCCGACTGGGGCCGGCGCCAGCTCCCGCGCGCCGGCGCGGTGGGCGTGGCGGCGCCACGGGCGGGGCGACGAACGATATGCGTCCGTTCGGGTCGAGCGCGCCTGGCGCTGGTGCGGTGAGCGGCGCGCGGCTATCGGCGCTGGACGCGTCGTTCCTCGCCGTGGAGACGCCCACGGCGCACATGCACGTGGGCTGGGTCGCATCGTTCTCGGCGCCCCACGACGGCCGGCTGCCGAGCTTCCCGCAGGTGCGCGAGCACATCGAGCGGCGGATCTCGCGCGCGCCGCGCTACCGCCAGATGCTCGCCCCGGTGCCGCTAGGCCTGCGCGCCCCCGAGTGGGTGGACGATCCGAGGTTCGCGGTGGATCGCCATGTGTACTGGGCTCCCGGCCCGCTGCACGATCTCGTGGACGAGGTGATGTCGGTGCCGCTGCGCCGCAACCGGCCGCTGTGGGAGATGTGGATCAACCGCACCCCGGGCGAGCGCGAGCTCACGATCGTGGGCAAGGCCCACCACTGCATGGTCGACGGCCTCGCCGCGGTCGAGCTGGCCTCGATGCTGCTGGACGTGACGCCCGAGCCGAGCGCGTGCGAGCCCGACCGCTGGCGGCCCGAGCCCACGCCGAGCGCCGAGCGGCTGCTCGCGCGCGGGGCGCGCGACCTGCTCGCGGAGCAGCTCGAGCTGCTGCAGCT
>JASHYF010000248.1 GCA_030043235.1 Solirubrobacteraceae bacterium
CGACCGCGTCCGGGCCCAGGTCGGCGCTCAGACGGATGAGCGGGTTCGGCTCCGTCGCACTTCGATGTTCGCTCCAGAGCAGGATCGCCAGTGTCATCAAGAGTGCAGCCGATAAACCTGCGAGAGCCCAGACCGGCCAGCGGCGCGCGGGCGTCGGCGGTACTGCGGCTCGCGGCGGCGGCGCTCGCGGCGTGGGCTTGGACGGGAGCGTTGGCGGGGATCGCGCGCGCGGGCTGCCTGTGCCCTTCGGGGTGCGCGCCTGGCGGCGGCTGCTGGGGGCGAGCGGCCGCGGCGGTGGTGACGCGTTGCTCGAGCTCCACGGCGCGCTCGGGCGCGCGCCCGGCCCACTCGCGCAGGCGCTTGAGCTCGCGCGCCTGCGAGAACACCAACAGCGACAGAAGCGCGATGCCGGCGAACGCGGCGAACGCCGCAACCGCCCCGACCTTGGTGAACGTGCTCGAGAGCGAGAGCGCGAGCGGCAATGAGCTCATGTTCGCGCGGAGTGTACGAGGGGGACGCCGTGACCGGCGCTGGCACCCTGACGGGCACTGGCACCCTCACCGGTACAGGCACCCTCACCGGCACTGGCACCCTGACGGGCACCCCCCACGGCGGGGGACAGGCAGGCAGGCGCCTCCAGGTCTGCGTCCGCGTGAGCGCCGTTTGCGTCCGGCCCTCCATGTTCACCGGTGGCGCCTTCGCCGCCCTCCCCGGCGTCTCGCCCGCCGAGCCGCTCCGCGCCGTTGCGCGCGGCGACCAGCTCGGACACCTTCGCCGCCAGGCCTGCCGCGTCGCCCTCGAGCACGAGCAGGCCGATCTCGGAGAACATCGTCTCCACCGCGTCGACGGCGAGCGGCTCGCGCTCGGCCACCATGATTTTCTCCGCCACCGTCGCGCGCCGGCGCTCGTAGCTGTTGAAGAGCTCCTCGTGGAGCTTCTCGCCCGGCCGGCGCCCGACGATCTCGATGTCGATGTCGCGGTCGGGGTCCAGGCCCGACAGGTCGATCATCGCGCGCGCGAGATCCAAGATGCGCACGGGCTCGCCCATTTCGAGCACGAACACTTCCGCGCTGCGCGCGGCGGAGACGCCGCGCGAGATCGCTGGGGTGAGCGGCGCCTCGATGAGTCGCTCGCGCTTTGCGGGCGGCTCGTGCTGAGCTGGCAGCTCGAGCTCACCCTCAGGGGCCAAGGCGGGCACGCAGGCGAGCGAGCCCGAGCGGATGATCAGCTGAACGGCCTCGGGGATCGTCATGAAGTAGCGCGTCATGCGCTCATCGGTGACCGTGATCGGGCCGCCGCGCTCGATCTGGCGGCGGAAGATCGGCACGACGCTGCCGGATGAGCCGAGCACGTTGCCGAAGCGCACCGCCGCATAGTGCGTGCTCGGGAAGCGAGCGGCGGCCGCATCCAAGGCGAACTCCGCGAGCGCCTTGGATGCGCCCATCACCGTCGCGGGCGCTACCGCCTTGTCGGTGGACACGAGCACAAAGCGCGCCGCGTGCGTCTCGCCGGCGACCTGCGCCACCACGCGCGTGCCGATCGCGTTGTTGCGCACCGCCTCCACCGGGTTTTCCTCCATCAGGCCGACGTGCTTGTACGCGGCCGCATGAAAGACGACCGTGGGCTGGTGCTCGGCGAACACCTCGCGCATGCGCTCCCCCTCCTTGCAGTCCGCCAGCACGGCCGCGAGCATCGACGGCGGCACGTGGCGCTCGTCCTCCAGCTCGCGCTGGATCGAGAAGAGGTTGTCCTCCGCGTGCTCCAGCAGCACGATCCGATGCGGCTCGACGCGCGCGATCTGGCGGCACAGCTCCGAGCCGATCGAGCCGCCCGCGCCGGTCACGAGCACGGTCTGTCCGCTCAGGTACGCGCCCACCTCGTCGAGCTCCATGTACACCGGCTCGCGACCGAGCACGTCCTCGACGCGTACCTCGCGCACCTGCCTGGCGAGCGTGCCGCCCGTCTGCAGCAGCTCGAACACCGTCGGCAGCGTGCGCACGGGGATCGCGCGCGTGCGGCACTCGCGCACGATGCGCGCACGCGTCGACCCCGGTGCGGAGGGGATCGCGATGATCACTTCGTCTGGCTCCGCTTCGTCGAGGATGCGCGCCAGATCCTCCCGAGTGTTGCCGCGCACGCGCAGGCCTTCGATGCGCAGCCGGTGCTTGGCCGGATCGTCGTCGAGGAAGCCCACCGGCGCGAGTCCAAGCTCGCGGTTGCGCATGATCTCGCGCGCCACCGAGCGTCCGCCCTCGCCCGCGCCCGCGATCAGCACCGCTCGCTGGTTGCGCCGCGGACTGCGAAATGCCGCCAGCGGGCGGCGCTCGTAGAAGGAGCGCGCCACGGCGCGCACGCCCACGAGGAAGACGAGCGACAGCAGCGCGAACAGCACGATCACGGTATTCGGCAGGACCACCGCGACGGCCGCCGCGTGGCCTGGCGAGTGGCCGCTTTCGATGTAGTGGTGCACGGGACGGAAGATCTCCACGGCGGCGACCGTCGCGAGGACGATCAACACCACCGCCAGCACCACCGCCTCGTAGTCGCGCTGTCCCGCAAAGCGCCAGCGGCGCTGGTAGACCCGCGTCAGCACTAGCACCGGCAAGCTGCCCCCGAGCACCCACCAGATCGTGTCAGCGCGCAGCTCGGAGTAGTGCTGCGGCAGCCGTGTGGTGAAGCGCAGCTGGAAGGCGAGGTAGTACGCGAGCGCGACCAGGGCCCCGTCCACTGCCAGTTGCGGCAGCGAGTGACGGTGGAGGGGTAGGGCCGCCGAGCGGATCCGTCGGCGCATTATGAAGATTGTATGCGGCTAGGTGGCGGTCAGCGGAGATAGCAGCAGCTCGACCAGCACGCCTGGATCGCGGCGCACGCGCCCCTGGGCGCGCTCCCCGCCCGTCGCGTGCTCGCGGCGTTCGAGGTCGAGCTCCCGCGGATCGCGCAGCCTGCGCAGGCGACCTTCCGCGATCAGCCGCTCGTCCACCGCGCCCAGCCGCCCCTGGAAGGTGCTGTACACGGGCGTGCCCAGCGCCACCGCCTCGCGATTCATCGTCCCGCCCGCCGAGATCACCAGGTCGGCGTACGCGACCAGCGACTGGGCGTCGATCGCGCGCGCGGGCACCACGAAGCCGGGCACGCCTTGCAGCCGCGCGCGCTGGCTGGCCACGCGCGGGAGCACCACCGGCTGCACGCCCTGCTCGGCGGCCGCCGCCCGCAGGCGCTCGAGCACGCGCGCGAACAGGTCGTTCTCGAAACGGTGGTACAGCGAGACCTCCGGCGGGCTGCGCACGACGACGATCGGCCGCCCACGGTCGAGTCCGAGCTCGCCGAGCACCGCCTCCTCGGGCTCGAAGTCGGCGAGGTAGTACTCCTCCTTGAGCCCCTCGTACGGGCGCACCTTTCCGCGCGCGCCATAGCGATAAAGGCGCTCGGGGGGGATCGCCTCGGGCACGACCACCGCGCCCGCCAGGCGGCAGTTCACGTGGTGCTGCACCGCCGCCCACTCGTAGTCGAACATCGTCGCGCTCGGCAGCCGCAGGAGCGCGGCGGCGATCGTCACGTCATTGGAGCCGTGCCCCAGCGCGATGTCGAAACGCCCACCGCCCGCCGTGCGCTCCTGCGCGCGCGCCCAGCGCACGAGCGCCGCCGAGCGCGCCACCAGCCCGCCGGCCTTGGCCGCAAGGCGTCCGCCGCGATGGCGACCGACGGCCGTGTGCTCGATGCCGAAGCGCTCGCACAGCTCGAGCGTCTGCGCGAAGTCGCGTGCCGTCACGCGCACGTCGTGCCCGTCGGCGCGCAGGCGCTCGATCACCGGGCGCATCACCAGCACGTGCGGGCTGTTCGTCAGGTCGATCCAAACTCGCATCACAACCGCCGGCAGGATGGCCGGCGTCGCTGACGTGTCGTGTCGGAGGGAGCGTTCTCGCGCAACCGGGGAGCGGAGTCCGACACGACCGAGGGCGGGATGCCGGTCACTGTATCGTTGCCACGCCTATGCTCGTGCTCGCCTCGATCTCCGAAACGGCCGTGAACGAAACCTCGCACTTCGTGCGCGACGCCGGCCTGCCGGGGATCTTCGCGTTGATGGCGATCTCCAGCGCGTGCATTCCGCTGCCATCCGAGATCGTAATGCTGTTCGCCGGCTTCGCCGTAGCCGACCCCGGCCAGAGCGCCTCCCACCACCACCTCACGATGGTGGGAATCGTGCTGGCGGGGCTGCTCGGCACGATCGTCGGCTCGTGGGCCGCCTACGCCGTCGGCCGCGGCGGGCGCCTCGAGCTGCTCGAACGACACGGTCAGGTGTTCCACATGGGACCAAAACAAATAGAGCGCGCCGATCGCTGGTTCAGCCGCTACGGCGAGGCGACCGTCCTGTTCGGGCGGCTCGTACCCCTGGTGAGGGCGTTCGTGTCGCTGCCCGCGGGCGTCGCGCGGATGCCGCTCGCGCGCTTCACCGCGTACTCGCTCGCCGGCGCGCTGCCGTGGGTGCTCGGCCTCGCGCTCGCCGGCCACGCGCTCGGGGGCGACTGGACGAGCGTGCGCAAGGGCTTCGAGTACGTCGACTACGCGATCCTCGCGCTGGCCGTCGTCGCGGTCGCCTACGCGCTCGTGCGCCGGCGCCGCTCGCGCCGCGATCCGGCGACGGGCACCGTCGGCTGAGGGCCGGCTTGCCGGCTCGCTCGCCTGCCTGCCCCCGCCATGGGGGGTGCCCGTGAGGGCGCTTGTGCCCCACGAGCGGGTGCCCGCGCGCGCGAGTCCGCGGCACGGGCTGCCGTTGCGCCACGCGCTCGCGCTGGGCCTGATTCAGGGGCCCGCGGAGCTTCTGCCCGTATCCTCCTCCGCGCACACCGAGCTCGTGCCGTGGCTTGCGCGCTGGCCATACGCGCGCCTCGACGGCGCCAGGCGCAAGGCCTTCGAGGTCGCCCTGCACGCGGGCGCCGGTCTCGCGCTCGCCACGCACATGCGTGGCGAGCTGCTCCAAGACGCCGCGCGCCTCGATCGCCGACGCGCCCGGATGCTCGCGCTGTCGCTCGCGCCC
>JASHYF010000249.1 GCA_030043235.1 Solirubrobacteraceae bacterium
CATCACGACCAAGCGCGGGCGCATGCTCGCCGAGCAGGGCGTCGAAATCGGCCGCGGCGAGATCGCCGAGATCGTGGCGGCGTTCGCCGACGACCACGACAAGGGCGTCGTGGTCACGGTGCCCGTGCGCTCGGTGCTCAAGTGCGAGGCGCCCAGCGGCGTGTGCCAGGCCTGCTACGGCCGCGCGATGGCGACCGGCGCGCTCGCCCAGATAGGAGACGCGGTCGGCATCGTCGCCGCGCAGTCGATCGGCGAGCCCGGCACGCAGCTGACGATGCGCACGTTCCACACCGGCGGCGTCGCCGGCGCGGACATCACCCACGGCCTGCCGCGCGTCGTCGAGCTGTTCGAGGCGCGCCGGCCCAAGGGGCTCGCCAAGATCGCCGAGCAGGACGGCACCGTCGCCGTCGAGGAGTCAGACAAGGCGCTCACCGTCGTCATCACCGACCAGGCAGGCGAGGAGCACCGCCACGCCTTCGCCCGGCGCACGCGGCTGTTCGTCGCCCACGGCGAGAAGATCAAGGCCGGCAAGCAGCTCAACGAGGGCTCCATCTACCCGCACGAGCTGCTCGCCATCCGCGGGCGCACCGACACCGAGCAGTACCTCGTCAGGGAGGTGCAGGAGGTCTACAAGTCCCAGGGCGTGGACATCAACGACAAGCACATCGAGCTGATCGTTCGTCAGATGCTCAAAAAGGTGCGCGTGGACCAGAAGGGCGACACCGACTACCTGCCCGGGCAGTTCGTCGATCGCTTCGAGTTCGCCAAAGCCAACGAGGCGGTCGCCAACAGAGGCGGCGAAGCAGCGCAGTTCGAGGACATCATCCTCGGCATCACCAAGGCCTCGCTCAACACCGACTCGTTCCTGTCCGCCGCCTCCTTCCAGGAGACCACCAAGGTGCTCACCGACGCGGCGCTGGAAGGCAAGATCGACCGCCTCAACGGCCTCAAGGAGAACGTCATCATCGGCAAGCTCATTCCCGCCGCCACGGGCCTCAAGCGCTACAGGCGGATCGAGATCGAGCCCTCCGAACCGCTGCCGCGCGCGATCGACGACGTCGGCCTGCTCGACCAGGACGAGATCGCCGCCGAGCTCGGGCTCGCCGGCGACGGCCTCGGCGCCGGCTACGGGCAGGAGTTCGACGCGGACCTCGCCTCGCTCGAGAAGATCGGCGCCGGCGGCGCCGACCCCGGTTTCGCCGAGGAGCTCGCCGAGCTCGAGCTCTCCGACGAGGACCTCAGCGAGTAGTCGCACCCACGCGCCTGGGCGGCCGCTTGCGCAAGCGGCCGCCGGCGCGCGCGCGGTGTAGCATCACGCCGCGCATCGCATGCCGCCGGACGCGACACGTGTGCGTGCCGGTCCCACGCTATCCCAGGAGGTCAAGTGATACGTAAGAATCGAGTCCCTGCCGTGCTCGCCGCGCTCGTGATCGCAGTCTGCGGCCTCAGCGCGCCCGCGATGGCGTCGTCGTCGAAGCACTGGACGAAGGCGCAGTGCGAATCGTGGGTGAAGTCCTTCGACAAGAAGCACAAGAAACCGACCAAGTCGCAGGCCAGCGAAGCCAACAAGACGCTCAAGAAATACGGCTGCAAGGAGACGATCAAGTAGCGCAGCACCGCTGCGGCTGATGGCGCGCGAGCCGCGGGGACGGCCGGCTCGCGCGTTCACCGGCCGGCTCGCGCGTTCACCGGCCGGCCCACGCCTCACCAGCCGCGCGTGCGTTCACTCAGAGCGCGCGCGCCCACGCCGCCAGGCGCGAGGCCTCCCGCTCGGTGAGGCCGAGCTCCGGCTGTGTCTTGACGAGCAACGTCGGCGCCGCCCGCGCGCGCGCCCACGCCTCGCACGCCTCGCCCAGCGCGTCGTCCACCCAGGCGAGCGGGCGCGCGCCCGCGTACGCGTCGATCGCCTCCAGCTTCCAGTGCGCGTTCGCGCGGGCGACCGTGCGCGCGAAGCGCAGGAACGGCGCCGCTGGCAGGCCGAGCAGGCGGGGGAGATGCTCGTTCGCGCGCTCCTCCCAGCCGCTTGCCCAAACCAGCTCGAACAACGAGGACAGCTCGAGCAGGTGTACGGCGGCGGTGGACGAAAGGAAGTGCGGCGTGCCGTCGATCGAGTGGAAGGAGCCAGCCACGGGCCGAGCGTCCAGCGCGGATCGCTGGTCCATCGCCGATCCCTCCTCGCCCAGCCCAACTGACGGCCGCCCGCCCCACGGCCAGCGCTGCTGCACCCAACCGCCCCCGAACAGCGAGATCACGCCATCTATGTCGACCATCAGCAGCGGCCGGCCGCGCTCTTGGGCTCCGTCGGGGCCTTCTTTAGCCTGCATACAGGTAGGGGCGGGTATCGTGGCGGGCACGTATCTCTGCCGAGTTCGCCGGGGCGCGGTAAAGCCCCCGCAGGCGCCGGCCGATTGACCATAGCGTCGGACCACCCACCATGACCCTGGACCTCGGCATACTGCTCGCGCTCGCCTGCGCTTTTGTGGCGAATCTGGGTTTCTTCTACAAGTACCGGGGCGCGAACGCCGTAGCGAAGGTCCAGGTGCTGCACCCGCTGCGCTCGGCCAGGGCGCTGTACTCCTCGAAGTGGTTCACGCTGGGCATGATCACCGCCACCGGCAGCTGGGCCCTGCACGTGGCCGCGCTCGCGATGGCGCCGATGTCCGTCATCCAGGTATCGCTCGCAGCCGGCGTGGTGTTCATCGCGGTGATGGCCGACCGCCTGTTCGGCTTCCGCGTCGGCCGCCGCCAGTGGCTCGGCCTGCTGCTCACCGCCTCCGGGCTCGTTCTGCTCGGCGTCACGCTGCCGGCGATGCACGGTGCGCACTCGCACTTCTCGCCGCTCGTCATGACCTCCTTCGAGGCCGGTCTGTTCGGCCTCGGCGGCCTGCTGATCATGGGACCGCGCATGGGCGGCGCGGCCGAGCACCACGGCGTGATGCTCGGCGCCGCCGCCGGGATCCTGTTCGGCGTCTCCGACACCGCCATCAAGGCGCTCACCGGCATCGCCGCCGCGCACGGCGCGCTCGGCCTGCTGCTCAGCCCGTGGCTGGCCGTGGCCGTGCTCGCGTCGATCGTCGCGTTCTTCGCCTCCGCCCGCGGGCTGCAGGACGGCGAGGCGGTGCCCGTCATCGCGGTCACCGGCACGGCCGCCAACATCGCCGGCATCGCCGGCGGGATCGTGGTCTTCGGCGATCCCGTGGCCGCGAGCCCGCTCGGCGTGGTCGCGCAGGCACTGGCGTTCGTGCTCGTGGTCGTCGCAGCCGCGCTGATGCCCGCGCCGATGCGTGCCGCGCGCGTGGCGCCCCAGCCCGCCTGAGGGCTGCGCGCCGGCGCCGGCTGGCGTCCTCCCCGGACCCGTGGCGTCTCGGCCGTGCTCGCGTTCCCGGCCCGTGCTGGCATACCCGCGCCTCGCGCCGAGGCGCTCGCCCGCACGGCCGTGCTCGCGTTCCCGGCCCGTGCTGGCATACCGGCGCCTCGCGCCGAGGCGCTCGCCCGCCGCCCCCGAGCGGTCTCCGCGCTGCTAGCATCCGCCGAGATGCCGACGACCTCGCAACTCGTGCGCAAGGGGCGCGTGATCCCCAAGAAGAAGATCGCCACGCCCGGCCTGAAGTCCGGCAAGGGCCGCAAGAAAAAGGTTGCCGCGCCGCAGCGGCGCGGCGTGTGCACGCGGGTTTACACGACCACCCCGAAGAAGCCCAACTCCGCGCTGCGCAAGGTCGCGCGCGTGCGCATCTCCGGGTCGATCGAGGTCACCGCGTACATCCCCGGCGAGGGGCACAACCTGCAGGAGCACTCCGTCGTGCTCGTCCGCGGCGGGCGCGTCAAGGACCTGCCGGGCGTTCGCTACAAGGTCGTGCGCGGAACGCTCGACGCGGCCGGCGTGAGCGACCGCAAGAAGGCGCGCTCGCAGTACGGCGTGAAGAAGAAGTAGACTGAAGGCCCACCCGCCCACACAAATGCCGCGCCGCGCAGCCGCACAGACACGCCCGCTGGAAGCCGACCCGGTGCACCGCTCCAAGCTGGTGCAGCAGGTGATCAACAAGGTGATGCTCGACGGCAAGAAGTCCACGGCCGAGCGCATCGTCTACGATGCGCTCGCGCTGCTCGCCGAGCGCAGCGACAAAGACCCGGTGGAGACCCTCGACGCCTCCATCAAGGCGCTCACCCCCGCGCTCGAGGTGCGCTCGCGGCGCGTCGGCGGCGCCACCTACCAGGTCCCCGTCGAGGTTCCGGCCAGGCGCGCGCGCACGCTGGCCGTGCGCTGGCTCGTGGAGTTCGCGCGCCAGCGCCGCGAGAAGACGATGGCCCAGCGCCTCGCCAACGAGCTGATGGACGCGCAGTCCCAGCAGGGCGGCGCGTACAAGCGCAAGGACGACATCTACCGCATGGCGCAGGCGAACAAGGCGTTCGCGCATTATCGCTGGTAGATAGGGTCCGAGCCCGCGCATGCGCGGGCTCGCCGAGCGGCGCATGCGCCGCTCGGGGGCAGCGCCACATGTGGCGCTGCCGCGGGCCGCACATGTGCGGCCCGTAGGGGGCGCGCATGCGCGCCCCCGAAAATCCTCCCCGCAGGGGTTGAAGAAAGAAGTTCGGTACCTAAACTTCCGGTACCGGATGTCTTCCCCGCCGGCCAGCCAAGCGTCCGCCACCAGCCAGGGGTACGACCCGCACGAGTCG
>JASHYF010000250.1 GCA_030043235.1 Solirubrobacteraceae bacterium
CTCGGGCGCATAGGAAAACCGTAGGGCCGTCTGGCCGATATTTAGGCCGCTTGGTCTATAATTAGGCCATAGTGATGGATGTGGCCAGGCCCTACACAGCGATCTCCCCCAGCGTGGACACCGCGGTGCTGATCGTGCTCGCCGGATCCAGCGTGCCGCGCAGCGGACGCGAGATCGCGCGCCGCACTGGCCGCTCGAAGACCGGAGTCCAGCACGTGCTGGAGCACCTGGTAGATCAAGGGATCGTCGAGCGTCTGCCGGCCGGCAACGCTCAGCTCTACTCGCTGAACCGCGACCACCTGCTCGCTGGTGCTGTCGAGCAGATGGCCAACGCGCACGCCGAGCTGATCCGGCGGCTGCGCGACACGATCGGCTCATGGGAGACACCCGCTGTACACGCGTCGCTGTTCGGCAGCGCTGCACGAGGCGACGGCGACATCCACAGCGACATCGACCTGTTGATCGTGCGACCCGCCAACCTCGACCCCGAGAGCGAGCCGTGGCGAGCGCAGGTCGATGCGCTCGCAGAGGACGTACGCCGCTGGACGGGCAACAATGCCGGCATCGTGGAGATCTCCAAGGCCGACCTGCCGCGGCTGGCAGAGGAGCAACCGCCAGTCCTTGCCGAGCTTCGCCGCGACGCGGTCGAGATCGCCGGCAAGCAGACCAGGACGCTGCTGCGAGGACTGTGATGGCGCGAGCATCAGCACGCACCCAATCCTGCGGCCCCGCCGAGGCACGCCGCCGCCTCGATCACGCCCGCAGCTTCCTGGAGGTCGCTGAGCTGACCGCCGATGTCAACGACCTCTCGCTCGAATACGCGAGCGTTGCGGCGTCGGTCGCAATCCTCGCGGGGATCGCCGCTGCCGACGCAGCCTGCTGCCACGAGCTCGGACGCCGCTCCCGCTCAGAGAATCACCATGACGCCGAGACGTTGCTCGCCACGATCACACCAGGCGGCAAGCGCGCCACCAGCCAGTTGCGCCAGCTGATCGAGATCAAGGACACCGCCCACTACGGGTTCATCACCGTCACCGCCGCCACACTGAAGCGATCGCTGCGCCAAGCGCGGCACCTCCTCGAGTTCGCCGAAGAGGTGCTGCGGCGACCACGGCCCGGGTAAGACGGCTCACCGTGGCGCATCTCTTGGCGCAAGTCATTCGTCCGATGGTCTGCGAACCTGCACGACAGGGACAATCTGGACGTCGGCGGACGTAACATGGCGCCGGTGAACGAGGTGAGCCACACCGCGTGCGATCGTCTCGCTGAGCTGCTGGCGCGGGCGAGCGGGCCGGAGGCGTTCAGCGCGTCGGCGACCGCCCCGTCCGGCGGCCTGCCGCTCGAGGTGCGCGGCGTGGGGCCGATCAAGCTTCCCGTATCGCGGGCACAGGCGAAGCAGCTGTGCCTGCTGGGGCGACCAGCGCAATATGGGCAGGGAGAGCGGACCCTGCTGGATCGTGGTGTGCGGGACACATGGGAGATTCCGAAGAGCCGCGTCAGGATCGACAAGCGACGTTGGGCGCAGACGCTGCTGCCCGTCCTGGAGCGGCTGGGCCGCGAGCTGGGTCTTCCCGCTGGGCGCACACTGCGGGCGGAGCTGCACTCCATGCTGGTGTATGCGCCGGGGCAGTTCTTCCTCGAGCACCAGGACTCCGAGAAGGAGGACGCGATGGTCGCCTCGCTCGTGGTCGGCCTACCCTCGACCTTCAAGGGCGGCGCGCTCGAGGTTCGCCACGGCGGCAAGACCATAACGTATCGAGGGTCGAAGAAGGCCCTGTCGTTCGTCGCCTTCTACAGCGACTGCCGCCACCAGGTCAGGCCAGTCGCCTCCGGGTACCGGGTCGTGCTCACCTACAACCTGCTGCTCCGCGACGCGCGCGCCGGTTCGGCGATCGACCCGAGCCCCGAGCTCGTCGACGAGCTCGCCCGCTGCTTGGAGGAGCACTTCGCCTCCCCTGACGGTCCGGACCGTCTGGTGTATCTGCTCGACCACGAGTACACACCGCGCGGCCTGGACTTCACTCGCCTGAAGGGCGTCGACTCCCATCGTGCTCCTTTGCTCCGCGCGGCGGCGGCCCACGCTGGCTGCGAGGTCGCACTGGCACTGGCGAACGTGAAGGAGACCTGGAGCGCCTACGAGGCGGGCGAGCTGGAGCCTTGGCGCCAACGCTCACGCTACAGAGAGCGGGACGACTGGGACGACGGCGAGTTCGACTCCTTCGACCGGGACGGGGACGGGGACGGGGACGACGAGTACGAACTTGATGAACTGATCGAGTCTGAGGTCACGCTGGAGAGTTGGAGCGGCTCCCGCAGCGGCCGTCTGGAGAGGGTGAACCTCCACGTCGGCGACGACGCGGTCTGCGCCAGCACCCCCTCAGGCGATCTGGAGCCCTGCGCCTCGGAGTACGAAGGGTACATGGGCAACTGGGGCAACACTCTCGACCGCTGGTACCGCCGCGGTGCGGTCGTACTGTGGCCTTCAAGCCTCGATTTCGCCGTGCGAGGGCAGGCATCTCCGTCCTCGGCGCTCGATGAGTTGAGCGCCCGCACGCAGAAGGGCGACCTGGCCGACGCTCGTGAGGCGGCCGCGACGCTCGCCCCGTTCTGGGCGGCGGCAGCCGCGCGCGTGGAGGCGAGGGCGCTCTTCGCGAAGGCGCTGCGCGTCGCGCGGCTGCTCGATGAGCCCGCTTTGGCGGCGATGCTGCTGCGACCGTTTCGGCTGGAGACGCTCACCAGCAGCGATGCCAAGCCACTGAGCGCGCTGGTCGGCTCGTACGGCGAGCGCTGGACGGAGGAGCTGGTGACTGCATGGTCGCAGCAGCGGTGGTTCCACCCCAACGGCGGGGGCCGTGGGGAGTGGATCGCCTCGCTGCCGAAGCTCTGCCTCACGCTGCAGCAGACCGGCGAGGCCGGGGCCGCAGCGGCGACGCTGCTGCTCGCAGAGTCCTGGGGGTGGGCGAAGGACTCCATCGAAGAGGCCCTCGAACTCTCTTTGCCGAGCACTCGTAAGCAGACGCTGTCCGAGCTTGCACGCCCAGTCGCGGCGATACTGGAGGGCGCATCAACGATCGAGTTGAGAAACCTGCGCGACGAAGTGATCGCGGTGTTGCGCCGTGACGAGGATCTGGTTGGCTGCGCGATCGCCGTGCTCCGGGCGACGCCCAAGCCGCGATGGAGCGCGACGGGCCTCGACACCCTCGCAGCGCACTGCTCCGCCACCCTCGATGCTCGCCTCGCCCGTCCGTTGCGTGCAACCGACGACTGGTCTATTGAGCTGCCCCAGGGATGTGACTGCGAGTTGTGCGGGGAGCTGCGTGTCTTCCTTGAAGACCCGACCCGGACGACGTTCGAGTGGCCGCTTGCCAAGGAGAGACGCACCCACGTACACCGCCGCATCGACGCCGCCGAGCTCCCGGTGGCCCACCAGACCCGACGCACAGGACGGCCGTACACCCTCGTTCTGCAAAAGACCGACGCGCTCTTCGAGCGCGAACACCTGCGGCGCCGCTGCGACGAGCAGGATCTCGTATGGCTGCAACGGAAACCCACCATTCGCACCCGACGTCAAACAGACTGAAGTGGGCCGGATCGAAGGTGATCCCGGCGGGCATCGCGTGATCGAGAAGCTGCTGATGACCGACAGCGACCTTCTCGCAGCCGAGGTCGGCCGGAGACGTCAGCGGGCGGCAGCCTCGTTGATGAGCCGCTCCCAATCGTCGCGGAGTGGCTCGCCGATGGCGAGCGCGACGACTTGCTCGAGGCCGACCATACCGGTAGGCAGGTGGACCTTTCCGAACCACCGATCACCGACCTCGACGTTGGCGGCGACGTGCACGTGCGGCTGGGTGATCGGGCTCTTGCCGCCGGGATGCCAGTGGTAGGAGACGAGCTCGCGGCCTTCGTATCCGATGGCGTAGAGGTAGCCGACGATCTCGACATACCAGCCCGCGGTGCTCTGGCGAACCTCGTACTGCTCGGTGACGAGCAGCGTCAGACGTGACTCGGCGTGCAGCCGCGCGGCATCGCCGCGGGCGAGCAGGAGGCGATGCGGATGATCGGCCGCCTGGTAGCCGCTGACGGTGGCGTGAGCGCTGGTCAAGCACGACAGCAGCCGCACGGTGCGACCGCGGTAGTCCTCGACGGCCTCTGCGGGCGTCTTACTTGGAGGTGCCATTGAGCGGGAGCATCATCGCGACGCGCGTGACCTCGGGGCTGTCGTCTATGTCGATCTCGCCCGAGTTCAGACGCCGCTCGAACTCCTCACCGCTCATGCCCAGCAGAGCGCGGGCCTTGTCATCGACGAGCTGCGCCCATTCCTCGGGACCTAGCTCGCGGATTTCGTTGTCGGTTCGAGTAGCCATTGCAAACGCTCCTTGGAGGAGCGGCCGCGTGGACCGTCTCCTCGATCCTGATTGTAGGCGAGAGTTCGGGCGAGCTTCGACGGCGAAGATCTTGGGTGGCTCAGCGAGATTGGAAACCCGCCGAGCCACCACTCTTTCAGGCGGCGGCGACGAGCTGCAGGGCGCGGGGCTTCCGGGTCCGGTCATCGAGCGCGCGAGCGGAGCACCGTCCCACTCAGCCAGCCGATCAGTGTGGCAAGCTGACGACTGACGATGCGCAACCTCACCCCTCAGCGAGCACGGCCGAACGAACACGCCGCCAAACGAAGGTTCGGTGCGGATCCTTGTGCGCCATCGGGACGCCCAGCACCGGCTCAGGGGGACTTGACACAACTTGGGCGTGGCCCATCTTTGGCCCAAGTCATTTCGTCCGATGTGTCCGATGCGTCCGCGAACTGGACGAAACGGGACGATCTGGACATCGGCGGACGCATATTTCATGGGCGAATGAGGTTAAGGGCCTTGTCATGTGTAAACATGGTGGTGGTTCGAGTCCACTCGGGCGCATCCGAAAAGCCCTGTAGTTAGGGCTTTTCGGCGTTAAGCGGGGTTGATCAGGCGCAGGACGGCTCCTCCGAACACCTTGCGGAGCATTCCGTGTGACGGATGCTCGGCTTCATGGTCCAGCGCCCTACGCTGGTAGCTTCGCCAGATGGTCGTGCGCTGCACGAAGAAGATGCTCGATCTGCTCGGTGCACGCTCGGGGACACTCGTCGAGCTTGCGCCTACCGACGATGACTGGTACCTGAACGTGCTCTGGATCGAGCGGCGCAAGTGCCTGCTGCTCGTGCACAGCGGCACGCTGTTCTCGGTCTTCCGCGCGGACGTCCGCAGCGCGGATCTGCGGCTGCCCGGCGAGTACGTCGTTGACGCGATCCAATCCGAGCTGCGCGAGGAGGAGCTTCCGCTCGACACGTTCTCCGCACTGGCCCCTGATGGTGTGCTGTTCGCCACGACCGCAAGCCGCCGGACGCTGGGGTTCATGACCGAGATGGCCGCCGAACTCGGCTACGCGATCGCTCAAGCCGGCGGCCTGTCGGGGTGCGACATCGCTGTCCTCAACCACGGGCTACGTCGAACGCTGCACAACTACGACGGCTACACGACACCGATCGAGCTCGTCCAAGCCACACGCCCGGCCTGAAAACGTGTCGCACGCAGCTGACGCACCACCGATCACCGCACCAGCCTTCACACAGCCCCTTCCGCCGCGACGAACAGAAGTCCCCGCGCCACGAACCCGACTATCCCTATTCGTCCAACGTGAGCGTCTGCCGCTCGGTCGCCAAGACGCATGCATTGCCGGGGACGCGGCAGTGACCGGCTTGGCTCGTGCCGGCTAAGAGCCAAGCGCGGCCAGTCTGGCGCGGCCCTCCGAGAAGGGAGAACCATCGGGAGATGGCGGCCAGCAGCGATTTCGCCGCGCTTGGCGTGCCGCGGGTTGCCTGCTCTAGGTCCGCAGGCTCTGATAGCTTGATACCCATGCGGCGTGGACCGCTGAGAGCCGGTCGTCGGTCCGTGGTGCGTGGACAGGGGACGCGGCGTTTGATGCGAGCGCTCCTCGCCGCCTGCGTCCTGAGCCTCGCAATCGGGGCGTCGTCCGCAGCCAGCGAAACCAGTTCGCAGCTGACCTGGATGGGACGTCAATGGACGATCACGAACGGTGGCATAGCGGGCGTCGCGCCAGGACGACTTTCCAATGTCTACGTGGACTCGAACGGCTATCTCCATCTGTTGATCACCAGGAAGGGCAAGGGCAAGAAAGACACGGGCGCGGAACTCCTCTCCAACGAAAACCTGGGCTTCGGCACCTATCAGTGGGAGATCCAGGGTCACGTGGACCAGATGGACCCGCATACGGTGCTTGGCCTGTTTCCCTACGGGCCTGATCGCGGGATTGGCAAAGAAGGCGTGAACGAGATCGATATTGAGTTCTCGCAGTGGGGTGGCAACCTTTGCGGCGGCGCTTGCAACGCGGACTTTACGGTCTATCCGGCCCTCGGGCACAAACGCTTGGGGCTCACCGAAGACGACTTCGACGTGAACCTGGAAGGTGGGGAACTCGTCACAGCCCGCCTGACTTGGAGCTCAACCAGCATCACTGAGACGGACATGGCTGGTCTGCAGCCGCTCGGAACAACGCAGGATGTGCTCCACACATGGACGTTCGCCCCTTCGGAATATCTAGAGCGCATCCCCCAAGAGCCGCTTCCGCTCGCGATGAACCTTTGGTGCTTCGAAAAGCCAGCTGCAACTAACCAGGCGGTGATCATCCGGAGTTTTGAATATGTCCCTGCCTCAGCCAGCGCCCGTCGGGAACTTGCGACGGAGGGCGCGACTCGGCGCACGCGGGCGCGCCGGCCTGGACCCAGGCGCACGGGCGGCGGCTGATCGCACGAGCAACGGGGCTGCTCAACCCGAGCGTAGCCCGGGCAGGTGGGTCACTGTTCGTGGCGGAGTCGGAAATCACGGGCAGCATCAGCAGCGATGAAGCGCGATCGGTCCAGATCGCCTGGCCCACGCGGTAACGCCACCGGACTCTTCGCGCCGCTGTGCAGCGTCGTCTACTCGCGCCTATCAGCTTATGGCTGCACCTGCCGATCGCGCGGCGGCGATGATCGAGCGGGCGCTCACGAAGCGTGGGCCGCTAGATCGTTACGTCGTCGGCGTCGGGTGCATGCGCGCGTGCCTTCCTACCGAGGTAACCCCACGGCCGTCCTTGACGTGGCGCTGCGGGCAGGGGTCGGCGGCCCCTAGCCTCGACAATCGATTGCTTTGCGCGAAGAGCAGGCGCCCGCCGCCCAGCAACCCAGACGATCGAGTTGGACGA
>JASHYF010000251.1 GCA_030043235.1 Solirubrobacteraceae bacterium
CTTACTGCTGTGGGCGGCGCCGAGAGCGAGGCGCCGTATCGCAACGTGGTGTGCCTGGGGCTGATCCTCGACGAGCAGGGCCAGAAGATGTCGAAGTCGCGGGGCAACACGGTGGAGCCGTGGCAGGTGCTGGACGCGTACGGCGCGGACGCGTTCCGCTGGTACTTCTTCAGCTCCAAGCAGCCGTGGGACGGGTACCGCTTCTCGACGGAGACGATCGGCGAGGGCGTGCGCCTGTTCCTCAAGCAGCTGTGGTCTACGTACTACTTCTACGTGCTGTACGCGCATGCGTCGGCGCGCGAGCTGGGCGGGCACGAGGTCGAGCCCGGCGGCGGCGGCGACCTCGACCGCTGGGCGCTGTCACGCACGGCGAGCACCGCCGAGGTGGTCGCGGAGCGGCTGGACGCGTACGACGCGACGAGCGCGGCGCGGGCGATCGCGGAGCTCGTGGACGAGCTCTCCAACTGGTATGTGCGCCGCTCGCGCCGGCGTTTTTGGGACGCGGATCCGGCGGCGTTCGCGACGCTGCGCGCGTGCCTGGTGGCGGTGGCGAAGCTGCTCGCGCCGCTGTGCCCGTTCGTCGCGGATGAGATCTACGACAACCTCGACGGGGAGCTGGCGAGCGTGCACCTGTGCGACTTCCCGCACACCGGCGACATCGCGCCGCGCGACGAGGGGCTCGAGTGGGACATGGCGCTGGCGCGCGAGACGGTGCGACTGGGACTGGGCGCGCGCGGGCAGGCGAAGATCAAGGTCCGCCAGCCGCTCGCCGAGGCGGTGGTGGTGGCGTCGGGGCGCGAGCGCGAGGCGATCGAACGGCTCGCGGAGGTGGTGCGCGAGGAGCTGAACGTGCGAAGCGTGCGCTTCGTGGCCGCGGCTGAGGAGCTCGGCAGCTACGAGGTGAAGGCCAACTACCGCACGCTGGGCCCGCTGTTCGGCAAGGACATGCCGCTGGCGGCGGCGGCGATCGCGGCGCTCGACCCGGCGCACGTGGCGGCCGCGGTGCGCAACGGCGGGCGCGTGGGAATCGCGGTGGGCGAGCGCGAGCACACGCTGTCGGCGGAGGACCTGCTGCTGACGCTGCGCGCCCCCGACGGCTACAGCGTTGAGCGCGAGGGGGCGCACGCGGTGGCGCTGGATCTGGCGATCGACGAGGACCTGCGCCGCGAGGGCCGCGCGCGCGAGCTGGTGCACGCGGTGCAGAACGCGCGCAAGACGGCGGGACTGCAGGTGGAGGACCGCATCGAGCTCGCGCTGGACGGCGACCCCGCGCTGCTGGACGCCGCGCGGGCGCACCGCGACTACATCGCCGGGGAGACGCTCGCTGTCGAGCTGCGGCTCGGCGATGCGTCCGCCGCCGCGGCGATGGACTACTCGGAGCAGACGGAGATCGACGGCCTGGCGCTGACGATCGGCCTGCGCCGAAGGCCGGCAGCGTCCTGAGGGCCGAGAGTCAGGCGGCGGCGAGCGCCGGCTCCAGCTCCTGCTCGAGCTTCTTCTTGGGGTAGGCGCCGATCACGGTCTTCACCGGCTGGCCGCCCTTGAAGAGGATCATCGTGGGGATCGAGAGCACCTGGAAGCGGGCGGCGGTCTGCGGGTTCTCGTCGATGTCGAGCTTGACGATGCGCAGCTCGGGGCGCTCTGAGGCGATCTCCTCGAGCACGGGCGCGACCACGCGGCATGGACCGCACCAGGGCGCCCAGAAGTCGACGAGCACAGGGCCCTCGGCCTCGAGCACCTCGGCGTCGAAGTTCGTGTCGGTTATCTGCGTGAGGGTGCCTGCCATGTTGTCTCCTTGATCGCTTGCCATCACTATACAAAATGAAGGAACGCGGTGGCGCGTCGGTCTCGTGGGCCACGACCGGGCCGGGGGCGGACGGCGCGAAGGCTATCTTGTGCGTGATGCTGCCGCTGGCGCTCTCCAAAGGAGTCGACATCATGGTGTCGGTGATCGTCTGCGCGACGGTGGTCATCCTGTGGCTGTTGCGTGGGGAGGCGCGCGAGGAGCCAGAGGAAGAGAGCGCAGACGAACGCGAGCGCAGGACCGACTCGAAGGGCGCTATCTGAAGCGCAGAAGGGGCACGAGCCAGATCGCCTCCACGGCGATCCGCCAGGACATCTTGCTCGTCCCGCGCTGGCGGTCGCGGAACACGATCGGCACCTCCACCACGCGAAAGCCGGCCTGCACGGCGCGGTAGGTGAGCTCCACCTGGAAGGCGTAGCCCTGCGAGCGCACGCCGTCGAAGTGGATCGCCTCCAGCACCTCGCGGCGAAAGCACTTGAAGCCGCCGGTGAGGTCCTTGACGTGCAGCCCGAGCACGAGCCGCGCGTACGTCGAGCCGCCCTCGCTGATGAAGCGCCGCAACATGCCCCATTCCTCGACGCCGCCGCCGGGCACGTAGCGCGAGCCGAGCGCCAGGTCAGCGCCGTCGTAGACCGCTTGCAGCAGGCGCGCGAGGTCGGCGGGGTCGTGTGAGAAGTCGCTGTCCATCTCCATCACGTAGCCCGCGCCGCTGTCGAGCGCGTGACGGAAGCCGGCGAGATACGCGGGGCCGATGCCGTTCTTCTCGCTGCGGTGGAGCACCTGCAGCCATTCGTGCTCCGCGGCCAGCTCATCCGCGATCTGCCCGGTGCCGTCCGGCGAGCCGTCGTCGACGACGAGCACGCGAAAGCCCTCGCGCGCCGCGCGCTCGAGCACCTCTCCGGCGGCCGTCACGATCGCCTGCACGTTCTCCGCCTCGTTGTACGTGGGGAGTATCAGCCAGGCCTCGCCGGACATCGGCCGGGTACCCTAGTGGAGCCGCCGCGGCCACACCGCGGCCGGCCGCCGCGGCCACACCGCCGGCCGTAGCACACCGGGCGCTGCTGCGACCCCTACGCTGACGGAGTGGCCAAGCCCGAGCTGTCCAACGCCGCCATCGCCGACGCGCTGGAGGAGCTGGGCGACCTGTACGAGCTCGACGGCGCGATCGTGCACCGCGTCGTCGCCTACAGGACGGCCGCGAAGGTCGTGCGCGAGGCCTCGGTGCCGGTGGCGGCGCTGGCGCGCGAGGGACGGGCGACGCAGCTGCCGGGGATCGGCAAGACGCTGCAGGAGAAGATCATCGCGCTCGACGCCACCGGCACGATCCCTGCGGCGGAGAAGCTGCGCGCGAAGTTCCCGCCCGGCCTGATCGCGATCACGCGCCTGCCGGGGCTCGGACCGAAGCGCGCGCGGCTGCTGCACTCGGAGCTCGGCATCGACTCGCTGGAGGCGCTGCGACAGGCGGCGCTCGCCCAGCGCATTCGCACCGTGCGCGGGCTCGGCCCGAAGCTCGAGGAGCGCGTGATACGCGCGCTCGACGAGCTGGAGGCCAATCCCGCCGCGACGCGCTCGCCGCGCATCCTCCTGCCGCGCGCGCTGGAGATCGGCGAGGCGCTCGCCACGGGCCTGAGCGCGCTCGCCGGCGAGGACGCGAGCATCACGCTGGCCGGCTCCATCCGCCGCCAGGCGGACTCCATAAAGGACATCGACATGATCGCCACGACCACGCGGCCGGCCGCGCTGGCGAGGAGCCTCGCGAAGCTCGAGCAGATCGACAGCGTCAGCTCCGCCGGCCGGGCCGGAGCGCGAGCGCGCACGCATGCGGGCATCGCAGTGGACCTGCGGATCGCCGCGCCCGCGCAGCTCGGCAACCTGCTGCAGCACTTCACCGGCTCGAACAGGCACAACGCGGCGCTGCGCGAGGTCGCGGTGCGCCGCGGCCTGCACGTGTCGGAGTACGGGATCCTCGACGCGTCGTCATCGAAGGTGGACGCCACCGGCGCCACCGAGGCGTGCGCGAGCGAGCGGGAGGTGTACGCGCGCCTCGGCATGGCGTACATCGAGCCGGAGCTGCGCGAGGACCGCGGCGAGCTCGAGGCCGCGCGCGCGGGGACGCTGCCGCGGCTGATCGAGCTCGGCGACATCCGCGGCGACCTGCACGCGCACACGATCGCCTCCGACGGGCACAACACCATCGAGGAGATGGCGCTCGCGGCGCGCGAGCGCGGCTACGAGTACCTGGCGATCACCGACCACTCCGCCAGCCACGGCTTCGGCAACGCCGTCTCGCCCGAACAGCTGCGCCGCCACATCGAGCTCGTGCGAGACGCGAACGCGCGCGTGCAGGGCATCGAGCTGCTGGCCGGCAGCGAGGTCAACATCATGCCCGACGGCTCGCTCGACTACGAGGACGAGCTGCTGAGGAAGCTCGACTGGATCGTCGCCAGCGTGCACACCTCCTTCGGCATGGGCGAGCGGGCGATGACCGAGCGCGTGATCGCGGCCATCGAGCATCCGCTCATCGACGCCATCGGTCACCCGACGGGCCGGCTGATCGAGCGCCGCGAGCCGTATGCGATCGACCTCGACGCCGTGTTCGCGGCCGCCGCGCGCACCGGCACGCTGCTCGAGATCAACGGCAACCCCAACCGGCGCGATCTCTCCGACGTGCACGCGCGGGCAGCCGCGCGCGCGGGCGTGACGCTCGTGATCGACTCGGACGCCCACCGCACGAGCACGCTCGCGGCCATGCGCTGGGGCGTGGCCACCGCGCGCCGCGCGTGGCTCACGCGCGAGCAGGTGGCCAACACTCGGCCTTGGGAGGAGCTAGGCAAGCTGCGCAAGCAGTCGCGGCAGCAGCTCGCCGGCGACCAGCTCGTCGACCGCCGCTCGCGTGAACGGCGCGAGCCGCCGTGAGGCCCGTACGGCGTAGTCGTGCGGCGGCTCGAGCAGGGCGACGCGCA
>JASHYF010000252.1 GCA_030043235.1 Solirubrobacteraceae bacterium
CCACGTCGCGGGTTCCACGTCCTCCCCATCGTGAGTTACGCGGACAATTTCAAATGCCTCGGGCACCGCGTTTATCTCACAAGGCGCAGACGTCCGGTTGGTGACCGTGGCGTCAAGGTGAATACTTTCGTCTGGCTGATATGCCGCACTCGCAGATTCGACCGCGAGTTCCGGACGTGGCGGCCCCCCGACGCCTCCCGTGAGCGGCACCGGCCCAATGATGATCGTGCGTGTCCGACGGGCATGATCGCCTCGTTCATCTGTCAAAGATGCCGTAAGTGTGTAGTTGCCCTTCGGCAGGCTGGCTGGTTCGATCGTCCCCCAGGTAGCTGGCGGTGGACCCTCGCCCGCGGCCACGGTCGTCGTCGTCTCGCCGCCGACAGGCTGCAAGGTGACGCTGTAGTTCGAGATCGGCGTTTCGCTTTCGCTCAGTTCGAATTCCCCGCTAACGGGGGTCGGAGCTTCGATGAGTTCGCCTTCTTCGGGCCTGAGGCTCGTGATCTTGAGGATTTTTTCTTCGGCTTCTTCTTCCTGCGAGGGCGGTGCCTGGACGACGACGTTCTCGGCCACGGTGGCCTGTGCGCCCGCATAGGTCGTCGAGGTGATCTTCAGCGTCCATGGCCCGGAGGGGATCGTGTAGTAGAAGGGGGTGATCGTCGCGAGGACGCCTTCGGGGGTCCCGTGGACGTCGCCGAGCTGTTGTGGCGGGCCGCCGGGTTCCTGGATCGTCACGGTGGTTTCGGCGACCTGGTCCCAGGGGCTTGTTGAGGCGGGGCTGATCGTTGCGCTGACGGCGGTCGGACTTTCGATCAGGGCGCCGTCGGGCACCGAGAGGCCGCTGATCGTCGGCGGTTTGGCACCCTTTGTGGTCGGTTCGGGTTCTGGCGCGGTGTCCGACAGCCAGACGACTTCTGTGGCGTTCGAGCCTACGTACTGGCCTTCGGTGAACGTAGACGCCGTGACGATGTCCTGCCCGGCGCGGGTGCCCGTGTAGCCGGTCTTAGCGATCCCCTGTTCGTTAGTCGTGACGGAAAGATCCTGCGCGTTTGCTCCTGCGACGCGCAGATCGATCGCCGCCCCTGCCACCGGGTTGCCGCTGGCTTCCTTCGCTTCGACGCTCAAGGGCTGCGTCTGGCCGACGGTCGTGCCGCCCGGGACGCTGGTGGGCGTGAGCTTGAGCGTGATCGCCGCGGGCAGCGGGCGGGTCAGCTGCGCGCCGGTCCCGCCGATGCGCGTCCATGGCGTGGAGTTGTTGGTCACCGTGAGCGGCGGCAGGTAGGTGAACTGGTCGCCGGGCGCGGTCGGGGTCGTGCCTTCCGGTGTCGTGACCGTGACGTCGACAGTCGCCTTCCCCGGCGGGGCAACCGCCGTGAGCGTGCTCGCGGACACCACCTTGAAGCTGGTCGCGTTGGTTTCGCCGAACTTGACCGCGGTTGCTTCGCCGAGGTTGGCGCCGGTGATCGTGATTTCGGTTCCGCCGGCTTCGGGCCCCGCCTTGGGGCTGATGTGGACGGCGGCCGGTTGGAGGTAATAGGCGAGGCCTTTCGCCCTTGTTCCTGGGCCGGTCGGGACCGTTTCGGGCGTGAGGGGAGTGAGCTTGTGGGTTTCGGGTCCGATGCCGTACTGGAAGAGGGTGCTCACATCGTTTCCGAATCCGTGGGGAGCAGCGTAAGCGCTTTTGCCATCCGCTGAGACTGTGATGAATTCGAAGCCTCCGGCCAGGAAGATATCGCCTTCTTTTACGGTTGTGAGTTGACCTGTTTCTGGGTTGATGTGGAAGGCTAGGAGTTCACCATGGGATCCTCCGGGCCCGTAGAGCGCCTTGCCGTCGGGAGTGATGGCCAGCGACCGGCCTTCCCAGCTCCCCGCGTAAACGCTATGGGCATCGAATTCGCGGGGCGTCAGCGGTTCAAGCTGCTCGGTGACGGGGTTTATGGCGTACTGGGCGATCGCATCGCCTTCGCTGCCGACGTAGGCGTAACGTCCGTTCGGGGTGATGGCGATCCCGAGCGGCGTCGACGCCGTGGCGACGGTTGCGGTTTCCTTGGGCGAAAGTGCGCCCGTGAGCGCTTCGATGTTGTACTCGGAGATGGTGGAGTTGTTGCGGTTGACGACGTAGGCGCTGTGGCCATCGGGGGTCACGGCGAGCACCGCGTCTCCCGGTCCTGCGGAGACGCTTGCTGGGGTCATCGCCGTCAGGGCGCCGGTCGCGGGATTGATGGTGTACTCCTCAACGTCATCGCCTGTGTAGTTGGCCAGATAGAGGTTCGTGCAGCGTGGGGTGGTGGCGAGCACTTCGTCTCCGTACACGAAGTCGAAGCCTGTGGTTCCGGTCGCCGCGGGTACGTATTCTGGCTGCATGGGAGACAGTTCGCCGGTGGCCGGGTTGATGTGGTACTGAAGGATCCCGCCGTGGTAGGGAGGTGGGCCGGCTTCGGCGAGGACATAAAGGCTCCGACCGCAGATCACCATCCCGTTGGGCTCTGTGCTGGTCGCGGGGTCGGCACCCAGACCCGCGTTTATGCTGACGTAGGCGGGGCTCTTGGGGATCAGTCTCCCTGACTGCGTTTCCACGCTGTATTGGTTGATGGTGGACAGTGGGTAGGAACCTTCAGTGCCCGGATGCTCGTTGGCGACGTACACGCTCGCGGCCGCTGGGGTTTCCTGGCCGGCGGGTTCGGGCCCCAGACAGAGGTCCGGGTCGAGACCGCCGGTCGTCAGGACGAGCCCAGGGTCTTCGTAGGTGGTGGTCTTTCCGCCCTGCTTGACGTGCACGAGCGGGACCGTGCTCGAGGGCTTTGAGCATTCCGCGTAGGTGTGCGCGGCCGCCGAGGTGTCGAAGTTCCCGTCGCCCGTTTCCGTCAGGGCGGTCTGGGTGAGGATGGTCGAGGCGTGCGGTGCGACCTCGATCCCCGAGCCCCACAGGTTGAAGTGGTGGGAGCCGACTTCGACCGAGACTTCTTCGAGCGTGATCGGAGCGCTCGAGCTGTTGTCGAAGCGGAGCGCACCGGAGTCATAGCTTGCCCCGCCGCCGATGAAGTTCACGCCTGCCGAGCCCTGCCAGGGGAAGGGGAAGCGCCCGGCGGGCGCGGATCCGTGCTGGGTGTCCGCGAAGCCGGCGTAGACGGAGAGCGGCGAGGCTTCGTTTTCGGGCGCGGGCTCGCCCATCGTGAGCGTTAGTTCCCCACCGCCCGACTCGAAGTAGTCGAGCTCGTAGGGGTAGGTGCCCGGGCCGGGAAAGCGGATCGTCTCGCTGTAGCTCTGCGGGGCGCCGTCGGGGCTCGGCTCGTCGTGCGCGCCAAGCACCGGGTAGGAGGAGAACGGCGTCGTCGACGGCCCGCCTTCGAGCGCCCCCGACACGCGGGCGGCACCGCCGCCGACCCCGAGCACGAAGCCCTCGTCGGCCGTGACGCTCAGCGTGAGTTCGCTTTCCTTGGCGACTACGAAGCTACCGGTAAAGACCGCGTCGAAGCTCTTCATCGAGCCGACGCCGGCACGTTGGCCTTCGCCCTGCGCGACGATCGTGCCGGTGAAATTGCCTGTCGCATCGGTCGTGACGTCGGTGAAGGGCCGCCACGCCGGCGAGACACCGGAGCTGTTGCCCGGCACGGAGCCGGCTGGCGGGTTGAAGTCGACGCTCGGGAAGGACTCCCCGAATGCCGGCTTGCTCGACGCGGTCGCCACGAACGACTTCTGTTCGCCTTCCTCGGCGAAGAAACGGCCGCTCACCGCGGTAGTCTCGATGCCTCCAGCCGGTGGGTTGGGCGTGCTCCAGCTGATCGTCGCGGTGGAGGAGAGCGGCCAGGCCGCTTCGCCGCCCTTGACCGTGACGGTGTCGGTCCCAGCGTTCGTTCCCGTGTAGCTGAAGATGGCGGTGCCTTCCTTGCCTGTGCTTGCTTCGCCCGCGGCAGAGTTCGCGCCCGAGACCGTGAACTGCACGGCGCTGCCCACGATCGGTTCGCCGCGCAGGTTCTTCAGCGTCGCAGTCATCGTCTGGCTTGAGCCTGTGACAGCGAAGCTCGTGCGCGGTGCCAGGAGGAGACGTGATCCCACGAGCGGCGAGACACGCACCTGCTCGGTGGTTTCGCCGCACTTGCCCGCGACGGGCTTGTTGTTCTCGTCGCCTTCGTAGCTCGCGACGAACTGGTAGACGCCTGCGGCTTCCGGCTTGAAGGCGGGCGATGTTGCGGCTCCGGAGCTGTCAACGCTCGCGATCAGCGGTGTTGCATTGAGCGGGTGTTCGCAGCCCGTGTCCGAGCCGGCGTAGACGTTCCAGGTGACCTCGCCGCTGGGGCCGTTCCCTTCTTTCAGCCGCGCGCGGTCGCTCACCGATTCGCCGAGGATGAGCGATGGCGAGATGAACGTTTCGATCGTCGGCTGGGCGCGTTCGTGGACGGTGAAGCTCTCGGAGGATTCGCCGCACTTGCCCGCAGCTGCGTGATTGTTCTGGTCCCCCGCATAGCTCGCTACGAACTGATAGCTGCCGGGGATGCTCGTCGTGAAGGTCGGGGAGATCGCTTTTTCGCCTTCGAGGCTCGAGCTCAGCGGCGTCGGGTTGAGTGGGTGTTCGCAGCTCGTGTCCGAGGTCGCGTAGACGTTCCAGCCGATAGAGCCCGTCGGGTCATAGGCGCCAGAGAGCGTGGCCGTGTCCGTCACCGGGGCGCCCACGGCCACCGAGGAGGAAGACGGCTGCGTGGAGATCGACGGCGCCGCCTTGACCGATACCTGCTCGCTCTTTTCGCCGCAGGGGCTCGCGACCGCTTCGTTGTTCTGATCGCCTTCGTAGGTGGCGAGGAACTGGTAGGTGCCGGGGATGACCGGGGTGAAGCCGGGCGAGGTCGCCGCGCCCGCGCTGAGGGCGCTCGTGAGCGGCTCGAGGTTCAGCGGCGTTTCGCAGCTCGAGTCCGAGGTCGCGTAGACGTTCCAGGACACTCCACCGGTGGGGCTGTAGCCGCCGGAGACGTGGGCCGTGTCCGAGATCGCTTCGCCGAGCGTCGCCGTGGCCGATATCGGCGCGGTGGAGACCTGCGGCTTGGCCTTCGAGACCGTGACCTGCTCTGCCTCTTCCCCACAGGCCGTGGCGGTCGCTTCGTTGTTTTCATCACCTTCGTAGGTAGCGACGAACTGGTAGGTGCCGGGGGCGCTCGGTGTGAAGGGGGGTGAGCTCGCCGAGCCGGAGGACAGGCTCGCGCGCAGCGCTGTGGCGTTGAGTGGGGTCTGGCAGCTCGTATCGCTGGCCCTGTAGACGTTCCAGGAGACGCTGCCGGTGGGGTCGTAGCCGCCCGAGGTTTCGGCCGTGTCAGAGATCGCTTCGCCCAGCAGCACCGTGGCCGAGACGGGCGTCGTGGAGACCGCGGGTTGAGCCTTGGCGACCGAGACGGCGGTCGCGTTTGAAACGCTCCTGCCTACTCCTTCGTTGGCTTCGATCGAGGCTTCGTTGGTGTAGCGGCCGGCGGCGGTGAGCTTGTGTTCGCAGGTCCACGTGGCGGATTTGCCGGCTTCGAGAGCACTCGCGCCGCCCGTGATGTTCGTGCAGGCGGCGTCCGCGAAGCTGGTCAGCGCCAGGGGCACTTCGCCCGTGTCGGTGACGATGATCTCGTAGTCGAC
>JASHYF010000253.1 GCA_030043235.1 Solirubrobacteraceae bacterium
CACCAGGCCCCCCGCGCGGCCGGGCGCGAAGGCCGCCGCGAGCTCCTCCACGCGACCGCCCTGCGCGCCCACGCCGGGCAGCAGGAAGGTGGCGTTGGGCATCAGCTCGCGAGCCCGGAGGAGGTGGGCCGGCTCGGTTGCGCCGAGCACCGCGCCCACGTCGCTGAGCCCGCGCTCGCCCACGCCCGCGCCGCCGAGCTCGTCCACGAGCTGCGCGATCCGCTCCCACACCGTGCCCGCGTCGCGCAGGCTGCCCGTATCGCGCAGGCGCAGGTCCTCCACGTCCGCCGCGCCGGGGTTGGAGGTGCGCACGAGCACCAGCACGCCCGCGCCCGCCTCGCGCGCCCCGCTCACGAACGGCTCCACCGCATCCCTGCCCATCAGCGGGTTGACCGTCACGAGGTCTGCCGCCAGGCCGCCGATCCGCCCGAACGGGCTGTCCAGGCCCGCGCTCAGCGCCGCCGCGTACGCGCGCGCGGTCACGTCGACGTCGCCGCGCTTGCCGTCCGCGATCACCAGCAGCCCGAGACCTCGCGCGTGCGCCACCACCGTTTCCAGCGCGGCCCATCCGGCCGCGCCCAGCAGCTCGAAGCGCGCGAGCTGCGGCTTCACCGCCACGCACGCGGGCGCCGTCGCGTCCATCAGTGCGCGGCAGTGCTCGAGCACCGCCGCGGCCGCGGCCTGCGCGGGCGTCAGGCCGTCTCGGGTGCGCTCCGCGCCGGCCGGCCTTCGACCGGCCGGCCACAGCGCGCCGAGATCGGGGTCGAGGCCGAGCACGATCTGCGACTCGCGCTCGGCCACCCGTGCGGCCAGGATGTCGCCGAAGGATCCCGCAGTCCTCAGCGTCCCCTCACCGCGCTCTTCAGCCCGCTGCCCGCGGTGAAGCGTGGCACCCGCGATGCTGCGATGTGGATGCGCTCGCCCGTGCGGGGATTGACGCCCGTGCGCGCACCTCGCTCGCTCACGTGGAACTTGCCGAACCCTGACACCGTCACCTCGCTGCCGCGGCGCAGCGTGTCCTCGACCGTGGCGAGCACCGCGTCCACCGCCCGCGAGGCAGCCTGCTTGGTCAGATCGGCGCGGTCCGCCACCTGGTCGACCAGCTCGGACTTAGTCATTTCGACCCTCCTCGTTCGTGAAACGGTTGTCACGACGCTAACACGGCTGGCGGACAAGCGCTGGCAAAAGCTCGCTCGGGCGCGTGCGCAAGAATGAGCCCGATGGCGATCGCTCGCATCGCGTGGCTGCTGACGGTGCTGGTGGCGCTGATCACAGCGCTGCTGCTGGCGCTCTCCGGCTACACCGGCTATGCCGGTCTCGGCGTTGCCGTCGCCGCGTCGGCGGCGATCAACCTGACGTAGCCGTCTGGTGACATTCGAGCCAGCCGAGCAGCGCCCGCGCAGCCCGGCCCCGGTGGCTGATCGCGTCCTTCTGCGCGTCCGAGAGCTCCGCCATCGTCGGCGCGTCCACGCCGTCCCCCGGGCCGGGCGGGATCTCGTCGGGCAGGAACGCGGGGTCATAGCCGAAGCCGCGCTCGCCTCGCGGAGCCGCCGCCAGCCGCCCGCGGCAGCGACCCTCGAACACGCGCTCGAGACCCTCGCCTCGCGGATCGACGTATGCGATCGCGCACACGTACTCGAGCGGACTGCCCGCGGGCGCCTCGCGCAGGAGCTTCTCGAGGTTCTGCGCGTCGCTCGCGTGCTCGCCCGCGTACCTCGCCGAGCGCACCCCCGGCGCCCCGCCGAGCGCGGCGGCGGCGATGCCGGAGTCGTCGGCGATGCTCACCCTGCCGCACGCACGCGCCGCCGCGCGCGCCTTGCCGAGGGCGTTCTGCGCGAACGTGTCGCCGTCCTCCGGCGGCAGCGTGACGCTCGCGGGCAGCATCTCGAGCTCCCAGCGAACGCCCGAAGCGCCCGCGAGCAGGCGCTCGAACTCCCTGCGCTTGTGCTCGTTGTGCGTCGCCAGCAGCAGCTTCAAGGGGCGCTGACCCCGAGCGCGGCCGCGATCGCCTGCTCCTGGGCGGCGCGCAGGATCTCCACGCCCGTCGCAGCGAGCGCCAGGAGCTCATCCAGGTGCGCGCGCGAAAGCGGCGTACGCTCGGCCGTCGCCTGCACCTCCACGAGGCCGCCGTCTCCGCTCATCACCACGTTCGCGTCCACCTCCGCGCGCGAGTCCTCCGAGTAGTCGAGGTCCAGCAGTGCCGCGCCGTCGATCATCCCGCAGGAGACCGCCGCCACCGATCCGCTCAGCGGCGAGCGTTCGAGCCGTCCCTCGGCGTGCAGGCGCGCGCACGCCAGCGCCAGCGCCACGTACGCGCCGGTGATCGATGCGCAGCGCGTGCCGCCGTCGGCCTGCAGCACATCGCAGTCGAGGTACACCGTGCGTTCGCCGAGCGCCTCGAAGTCTACGACCACCCGCAGCGAGCGCCCGATCAGACGCTGGATCTCGACCGTGCGCCCGTCGAGGCGCCCACGCGCTGCGTCGCGCGGCTTGCGCTCGCCGGTGGACGCCGGCAGCATCCCGTACTCCGCCGTCACCCAGCCGCGTCCCTGGCCGGCCATCCAGCGCGGGACGCCGTCCTGCGCGGAGGCCGTGCAGATGACGCGCGTCTCGCCCACGGAGATCAGCGCCGAGCCGGTGGCCGTGCGCAGGAACCCCGGCTCGATCGCCGTCGGCCGCAGCCCGGCCGCGCCGCGCCCGTAGCTGCGCTCAGCGGTCGTTGGCTCAGCCGGCCGATCGTACACGCGCGCCATCATTCCAAAGCGCCTTGCCCCACACCGCCGCAATCGATCCCAGGACGCTACGGTCGCAGGATCTTGCGCGCGCTCGTGGTCTCGAACATGCT
>JASHYF010000254.1 GCA_030043235.1 Solirubrobacteraceae bacterium
GAACACGAGCGCGATCAGCGCCACCACCATCGCCGGCGAGGGCATCCGCACGCGCACGCGGGGCCGGCGGGCTCTCATCACGTCTGCTTGGGGTCGCGGGTGGTGAAGCGCGGGGGCGCGGCCCTGCGCACCGGCGCCAACTCCTCCAGCGTGCTCTCCTGCACGGTGGAGAGCACCGCGTCGAGCGCCACCCCCGACAGCGTCTCCTGCTCGAGCAGCGCCGTGGCCGTCTCCTCGACCGTGCTCCAGTTGCGGTCGAGGACCGCCGCCGCCCGCGCCTCGGCGTCGCCGACGAGACGCTCGACCTCGTTGTCGATCAGGTTCAGCGTCTCCGGGCCGACGGAGCCGAGGTCCTGCAGCGAGGCGCCGAGGAACACCTCGCCGCTCTTCTCGCCGATCGTCACCAGGCCGAGCGCTTCGGACATGCCGAAGGAGGTCACCATGCTGCGCGCCAGCGCGGTCGCCGCGTGCAGGTCGTCGTTGACCGTCGTCGAGGTGTGACCGAAGGCGATGCGCTCGCCGGCGAGGCCGGAGGTGATGACGATCAGCTGGGTTTCCAGGTCGGTCTTGGTCATGATCACCTGGTCGCGGTCGGAGAGCATGTGCGCGGCGGTGCCCAGCTGGCGCCCGCGCGCGACGATCGACAGCTTGCGCGTCGAGGTCGCATGCCCGAGCGCCTCGGTCACGACCGCGTGCGCGGCCTCGTGGATCGCGATCAGCCAGCGCTCCTGTTCGGTGAGGATGTGGTGTTTGGCCGGTCCGGCCACCACGCGGTCGATCGCCTCCTCGAGCGCCGACTGCTCGATCTGAACGCGGCCGTCGCGGACGCTCAGCAGCGCGGCCTCGTTGATCACGTTGGCGAGCTCGGCGCCGGTGAAGCCCGGCGTCTCGCGCGCGACCTCCTCGAGCGAGGCGTCCGGCGCGAGCGGGCGCTTGCCGCCGTGCAGGCGCAGGATCTCCAGGCGCCCGTGCACGTCGGGGGTGTCGATCGTGACCTGGCGGTCGAAGCGCCCGGGGCGCAGCAGCGCCGGGTCGAGGATGTCCGGGCGGTTGGTCGCGCCCATCACCACGAGGCCGCCGTCGCCGGCGAAGCCGTCCATCTCCACGAGGATCTGATTGAGCGTCTGCTCGCGCTCGTCGTTGCCCTGGCCGATGCCCGCGCCGCGCTTGCGCCCGGCGGCGTCGAGCTCGTCGATGAAGATGATCGCGGGCGAGACCTTCCTGGCCTTGCGGAACAGGTCGCGCACGCGCGCCGCGCCGACGCCCACGAGCGACTCCACGAAGTCCGAGCCCGACAGCGAGAAGAAGGCCGCGTCCGCTTCGCCGGCTACGGCCTTGGCGAGCAGCGTCTTGCCCGTCCCCGGGGGCCCCACCAGCAGCACGCCCTTGGGCGCCGCCGCGCCCACCGCGAGGTACCTGCTCGGGTCGGCGAGATAGTCGCGGATCTCGCGCAGCTCGGCGACCGCTTCGCCCGCCCCCGCGACGTCGGCGAAGGTGACCCGGTCGGTCGTCCCCTTGCCCTTCTTGCGGCCCTTGCCGGTGAACTGCGAGAAGGCGGCGATGCCGCCAGCCGCCCCGTCCGCGCCCCAGCGCGTGAACAGCGAGAACAGGCACACGAGCAGGAGGATCGGGATCAGGAACTGGACGATGATCGCCTCGGTGCCCTTGCCCGACTGCTGATCGACGGTCACGGTCGCGCCGCTCGCGGTCAGTTCCTTGAGCAGCTGCTGGGTGATTGCCCCGGAGGCCGGGTATGCCGCCCACATGTGCTGGGAGACGCCGGCAGCCGGGGGTTCGACGACGGTTCGGACGGTGCGCGCGCGCTTGCCGTGCGTGCCCTTGACGATCGTCGTGGTCGTGATGGGCGCGGGGACGCTTCCGCTGGCCGAGACCCGCGGCGCCTTTGCGGTCGTGCTCAGCTCGACGCGATCGTCGTGGTCGAGCAGCAGCGCCGTCGCAATGTCGTGCCTCCCGGCCAGCGTCTGCACCGTGCTCAGCGGCACCGGCCTACCCGAGCTGGCCGGCTTGATGTCTCCGAGCAGGGTCGCAAACGTGATCCCCAGGGCGATCGAGGCGAGCAGCAGGAACACGGACAGCGGGTCGCGCAGAAGCAGGCGGCGCGTGCCCACGCCGAGGTCGCCCAGCGTCACCAGCACCGGGTTGCGGCGTCGCGCCAGGCCCGAGCGCACGGCAGCCTTGCCGGTGGCCGGACCTCCCGCACCGTTGGTCGATGCGTCTGCGGATGGGATCGGGTCGTCTGTCATCTCTGGGCGGGACTGGATCCGTCCAGGCGACCATGCCGCCGCGGCCGCACGGGCCAGTGGACGGGCGGGCGCCGGATCGGACGACAGCTGCAAGCCTCACAGCAGACGCGTCGAAATGCAATGGCGTTCACAAAAACGACACAACAGATGCCGGTGCGTTTACAAAATGTAAACATCAGGTCCGGCGAGCAGCCGGGATCGCCTGCTGGCACATCGAGCAGGCGTGACCACGGCGGCCGAAGCGTTCACAAAAACGACACACCAGCGAGAGCAGCACGCGACAGTCTTCGCCAACGGGGTGAGGCACATCGCGCTACCGCATCGTTCAACACCTCCTGCTGTTCCCCCACCTGAGCGTGCCAGTACGCTCACGCCGAGACAACTCCCAAAGTGCAAAGGAGCAACAACTTGCGCGCGCATCGCACCCTCATCTTGACCCTGATCCTCGCGCTCGCGCTGGCGGTCCCAGCCGCGGCCGTGGGCAGGCGCCTGCTCATCGGCGGCTCGACGTCCGTCCTGCCGCTCATGCAGAAACTCGCCGCCGCCTACCACAAGGCGTACCCCCGGATCCCTGAACCGGAGGTCGAGGGCGGCCAGACCGACATCGGCATCTCGGGCGTCGCCAGCGGTCGCTTCGACATCGGCGACGCGTCGCGCAACCCCGAACCGACCGACCCGCGGCACCTGGTCTTCACGAAGATCGCCGAGGACGGCGTGTGCATCATCACCAACGACGCCAACCCCGTCCCCAACCTCACCGAAGAAGAGGTCCAGGGCATCTTCACCGGCTCGATCCGCGACTGGAGCGAAGTCGAAGGCTCGAAGATCTCAGGCCCGATCGACCTGTTCGACCGCGACGGCGCTTCCGGTACGCAGGACGCCTTCCAGCACATCTTCCTCGGCGAAGAAAAAAAAATCTCGCCGGCCGCGACGGCGGAGTCATCCAACCCCCTCGAGCAGGACCAGGTCGCGGCCGACAAGGACGCGATCGGCTTCGTGTCCTTCCACTTCATCGGCGGCGTGCACGCGGTCGACTACGAGGGCGTCGCCTGCAACCTCGCCAACGCCAAATCCGGCCAGTACGCGGGCGTTCGTAACTTCTGGATGGTCACGAAAGGGCCGCCGAAAGGCGAAGCGCTCAAGTTCATCGACTGGATCACCAGCGGCAACAAGGTGACCAAAGCGATCATCAGCTCCAGCTGGATCGCGATCCACTGACAGCGGTGGCAATCGGCGTCCCCTACCGATCAGCCCGCAAGGGGGTCGCCGCCACAGGCCAACACGGGGCTGTGAGGACCGACAGGCGCGCCGAGCTCACGCTCGGCGCGCTCGCGGTTGGGGTGCTGGCGCTGATCGCGCTGATGCTGGTCACCGTGATGATCAACGCGTGGCCGTCGTTCTCGGCCAACGGCCTCAGCTGGTTCGGCCCGGGCGGCGACGTCGTCAGCGAGTTCCGCGCGATGCAGGCCAGCGTGGCGCTGCCCGGCCACTCGCTGCTGTACTTCACCGCCTGGCCGCTGATCTGGGGAACGCTGGTGACCACGGTGCCCGCGGCGCTGATCGCGCTCGCGGTCTCGACGCTCGCGGCGATCTTCCTGACCGAGTTCGCCCCGGCGCCGGTGCGCCGCGTGCTGGAGCCGGTCGTGCGCCTGCTCGCCGGCATACCCTCGGTCGTCTACGGGCTGGTCGGGATCCTCGCGATCGTTCCCTGGATCAACGCCCACCTGATCAGCACCGCCCGCAAGGACTCGGTCCAGCACGTGGTCCAGCTCAACGGCGCCGACCTCACGACGGCCACGCTCGTCCTGACGATCATGATCCTGCCGATCATGATCGCCATCACCGCCAGCGCGCTGGCCGCCGTTCCCACCTCCTGGCGCGAGGGCTCCGCGGCGCTGGGCGTGAACCGCTGGCGAACGATCTGGCGCGTGTCGGTGCGCACGGCGCGGCCCGCGATCATGGCGGGCCTGGTGCTCGCGACGGCCCGCGCGCTGGGCGAGGCGATCATGCTCTCGATGCTCTCCGGCGGGCGCCCGTTCGCGGCCAACCCGCTCGACGGGCTCACGTTCCTCTTCGAGCCGGTGCAGCCGCTGGCGGCGACGATCGTCAAAGAATACGGCGGGCAGCCGGGCGGCCCGGTGGCGAGCACGATCTACGCGATCGCCGCGCTCCTGCTGTTCTCCGCCACGCTGCTGTCGTTCACCGCCTGGGCGGTCAAGCAGCCGCTCAAGCGCTACGGGATCGGCGCCTGATGGCGAGCGTCGCGCTCGGAGCGCCGGCGGACGCTCCCCCCGCGATCGTGCGCCCCCGGCGCGAAGGCACCGCCGCATGGCCGCTCGTGGACCGCATCTTCTACGGGCTGTGCTGGGCGGTGGGCATCGGCATGTGCCTGATCGCCCTGGCGATCGTGCTGTTCATGCTCGTCAAGGGCATCACCTACCTGAGACCGCACCTGCTCCTCGAACACCCGGCGCCGGCGGTCCCGGGCGCCCAGGCCCACTCGGGCGGCTTCCTCGACCCGATCGTCGGCACGTTCATCGTCACCGCGATCGGCATCGCGATCGCCGCTCCGCTCGGCATCGGCCTGGCCACGTGGCTGACCGAGTACGGACGCCCGTCCTGGCTGGCGCGCGCGGTCGAGTCGGCGATCGAAACGCTCGCGGGCGTGCCGAGCATCGTGCTCGCGATCTTCGGCCTGGTGATCTTCTCGCGCCCCTTCCTCGAGTTCCTCTCCGCGCCGGCGAACGGCGTGGCGACGTCGCAGTCGTTCATCGTCGCCGGAATCATGCTCTCGCTGCTCGCCCTGCCGCTCGTGTTCGGCGCCACGCGCGAGTCGCTCGCACAGCTGCCGCCGCGCCTGCGCGAGGCGTCGTTCGCGCTGGGCAGGACGCGCGCCACCACCATCCGCCGCGTGCTGCTGCCCTCGATCAGGCCGGGGATGGCGAGCGGCGTGGTGCTCGGCATGGGCCGCATCA
>JASHYF010000255.1 GCA_030043235.1 Solirubrobacteraceae bacterium
CCGGCCGCCACGCGGTTCTGGGCGCTCGTGCGATCGCGCGTGGCCGGCATCGTCAGCACGACGACGGCCGCGACGAGCGCGATGACTGCCGCGAGCGACCCCAGCGCCATGTGTTGGCGAGTCATGGCTCGCGTATCGACGGGCCCGCCGCTCGCCTTGAGGCGTGGGCGCAGCAGCTCGCGCGTACACGCTCGGAGAAACGCGCTTCGCCGAGCTCCCCGGAGGCCGGTCGCGCTAGCCGTGTGCGCCGGAGGAGCACGCATGCAGCGTGCTCGTGCCGCTCGTGAGCCGCACCGTCGCGCTGCCGCCGGCGGAGGCGGTCGCGACCGTCCTGCCGCTCTCGCTGACGGCGCTTTCCGGGCGCAGCGCGAGCAGCGTGAGCGCGGTTTCGCCGTCGCTGGTGACGGTGATCGTCGCGCATTTCAGCTTCGCGGCCGCTGTGTCCACCGCCAGCGCGGCGACGTTCGTGAGCTCGAGCGCCAGCGTCTGGCGCGCGCGCGGTGTTGCGCCGGGCGTCCACGTGAGCGAGTCGGTGACCGCGGGCGTGGGGCCGTCGGCTGTGCCCGTGCGGTGTTCTGCGATCTCTTCCGGTTCGCGGATCGTGCCCGAGGTCGCGCTCACGGTGGCGAGCTCGCCGGGGCCGCTGGAGCGAGCCTCGAGGCCGCTGATCCAGTAGTCGCCGGTGGGGCCGATCCCGAGCGCGCTCGAGTCCAGTTCGGGATACCAGCTGAACGTGAACGACCCGGGGTCCTGCACCCCTCCGGTTGTCTCCCTCCGGCCCGTTCTCGTCGGGCGCGTGCACCGCCGACTCTGTGCATATTCCCGCCCGCACACCTCTCTAAACCTCTCTAAACCTGTCCAAAGCTCGCAGGCCCGCGGCATCTCTCGCCATGCTGCTTCGCATTCTCTTGACAAGGCGACCGGCTCATGTAGGCTCCGTACCGGGATGGGACTCCGGGGGAGGACACGGATTGCTCTGCTGAGCCTGTTCGCGCTACTCGCGCTGCTGGCCTTCTCGCCCGCGTACGCGTCGGCGAGCACGACTCTCAAGGTCACCGAAACGACCGACGCCAAGCTCGCCTCAGGCGCCAAGACGTGCGAAAGCGAAGCGCCGGGCAAAGGCTGCACGCTCCGTGCCGCCGTCGAACTCGCCGACGAACTTGGCGAAGCGACGATCGACGTGCCGGAAGGGAGCTACAAAGAGGAACTCGAGCCGGCCGTGCTCCCGATCGACAAAGGCGCCAAGGTCACGATCGTCGGAGAAGGGGCGACCAAGACGACGATCGAACGTAGCTCCGCCGCATACGATCACGTCTTCGAAGTCTTCGAAGAGGCCTCGCTGACACTTCGCGGCGCCACGGTAAAGAAGGGGGGCGAATATTTCGGCGGCGGGTTCCTCGTCTACGGAGCGTCTCTCACGCTCGAAGAATCCACGGTCTCCGAAGATGAAGCGGAAGATGGCGGCGGCGTGTACGCCGCCGCCGGCGCCTCCGTGACGATCAGGCACTCTCAGGTCGAAGACGACTTCGCCTACGAGGCCGGGGGCGGCGTCTATGGTGAAGCGAGCGACGCGGTGACGATCGAAGACTCCTCGCTGAGCGAAGACTTCGCCGAATTCGCCGGCGGCGGGGTGTATGCCGGAATCGACAGCTCGTTCGTGATCAAGAAGTCGAGCATCGAAAGCGGCGGCGCGGAACTCGGCGGCGGCGTATACACGGGAGAGGTGTACTACGACGACTCCTGCGAGGCGCGCACCGCAAAGGCCCAGGCCAGAGAGCGCGCGGCCGTGGTCGGCGTGCATGCAGGCGAAGGCGTGACCATCGAACACTCTACGGTCGAAGGCAATGAAGCCTATCGCGGCGGTGGCATATTCGTTGGCTTCGAAGAAGAATCGTGTCCAGGGCTGAAGAGCCCTCAGGCCAAGCACCAGAGCGCTCACACGGCGGCAGCGGCCGTTCGTCCGTCGACCCAGCTCGGACCGGAAGAAGAACCGATGCTGACCGTCAAGCAGTCGACGATCGCACACAACAAGGCGGCCTATGGCGCAGGGGTCCTCGCCGAGTACGAAGTGTCCATCGCGGTCGAGGCATCGACGAGGATCGAGCACAACGAAGCGAAATACAGCGGCGGCGGGATCTACGGCTACGACGCGCTGATCACGATCGCGCAGTCCACTGTCTCGGAAAACACCGCCGCAGGTTTTGACGGCGGCGGGATCTACGCAGAAGGCGAAGAGGGTGTGTGCATCGGTGCGCGTTCCGCGCACACCTCCGCAAGGGACGACCTTGCAGACGAGGGCGAAGTGGAAGGCGGCCTCTCGATCACGCAGTCGACGATCTCCAAGAACGTCGCTGGTGAAGGCTTCGGCGGGGACGGCGACGGTGGCGGAATCTACGCCGCCACCTACTACTTCGAGGACTGCGGCGTGCGCTCCGCGCACACCTCGGCCCACAAGGTTGAGACAGCCGACTCCCCGAGCGTCGTGCCGCCTGAAGCGGACGCGCTGAGGATCGAACGCTCGACGATCGCGGGCAACAAGACAGGCAGCGACGGCGGCGGTAAGGGTGGCGGGATTTACGAGAACACCGAATTCGAGGATCCGATCATCAACTCCACGATCACCGGCAACGGCGCCGGGGAGCGCGGCGGCGGACTGTGGGTAGCACGGGGCATCGCCGCCCTCATCAGCGACACCGTCGCCGACAACACATCAGAACAGGGCGACGGGCCAGCCAGCAACCTCGGGGCGAATGCGGTCGAGGAAACGGCGATCGAGCTGCGCAACACGATCGTGGCCGAGCCGACCGGCAGCACGCTCGAAAACTGCGAAGGCCAGATCGAATCGCTGATAACGGGCGCGGGCTACAACCTCGATTATCCCTCTACAACCCCGGCACCGGGGAGCGACGATACGTGTGGCATGAGCAGCGCCGAAAGCGACTTGGTGAACAAGAACCCGGAACTCGAAGGCCTGCTGCCCAATGGCGGGCTCACGGAAACGATGGCATTGCCCTCTGGTAGTCCCGCTATCGGCTTCGTGCCCGTCAAGGAAGACTGCGAAAGCTCGGAAACCGGACCCGGCCTGATCGACCAGCGCGGTGACAAACGCCCGGGCATCCCCGGAGACGGCTGTGACATCGGCGCGTACGAGTACCAGAAGCCTGCCGAAAAACCCATCGAAAAACACGAAGAACCCCCGGCAGAAAAACACGAAGAAAAACACGAAGAAGCGAAAAAAGAAGTCCTCCCGGTGAAAATCACCAGCCCGGTGCAGTGCACGAGCAAACGCGACATCATCATTCACATCCAGAACGTCAAGCAGCTCGGGATCGTCTCGGCGGTGGTGTCGATCGACGGCAAGCACAAGCGCACTCTCACCGGCAAGCACCTGACGGCTGCGATCGACCTGCGCGGGCTGCCGAAAGGCACGTTCACGGTTGAGATCGTCGCGCGCACGGCCGGCGGGCGCACGCTCCATGGCAAGCGCGTCTACCACACCTGCCGGGGCACGCCCCTGCCGGGGCACTCCCGCCTGCTCCTCTAGCCGGCCCGCTGGGCCACCACGCCCGCGATACGCGCTGCGACCGGCGCTTTGCGCGATCCGGGCGTAAGCTGGCGCGCATGGCGGTGGCGCAGCTCGGCGAGGTGGCCTTGTTTTACGAGACGGCGGGCAGCGGACAGCCCGTGTTGATGATCACGGGCACGGGCAGCGACCTGCGCCAGCGCCCCAGCCCGCTCGCGTGGCCGGGGGCCGAGCGCTTCCGTCTGCTG
>JASHYF010000256.1 GCA_030043235.1 Solirubrobacteraceae bacterium
GTCGCTGTCGCCGATCGCGTCCGCCGCCTCGCGTGCGCGCGTGTCGCCGGCGCGTCCCTCGAGCGCGAGCACGCCCTGCCCGGGCGCGGGCACGAAGCGCTCGAGCTCGAGCGTCCCGCCGGCCTCGGCCTCGCGCCCGAGGCGCTGCAGCCCGGCGCGCGCGAGCACGATCGCGTCGAGGCGCTCGTGCGGGTCACCCTCCCCCTTCCCGGTGCCGGGACGATGCGGGGGCGATGCCGGGGACCCCCTCCGGGGAGGATGCGATGCGGCGAGCTTGCGCAGGCGCGTGTCGACGTTGCCGCGGATCGGTACGACCTCGAGGTCCGCGCGCGCGGCGCTCAATTGGGCGAGCCGGCGGAGGCTGCTGGTGCCCACGCGCGCGCCGGGCGCCAGCTCGTCGAGCGTGCGCGCACCGCAGAGCACGTCCTCGGCGCTCGCGCGCGCGGGCGCGCCGTGCAGCGCGAGCCCCTCGGCGAGCTCGCCGGGGACGTCCTTGGCGGAGTGCACCGCGAGGTCGATCTCGCCGGCCAGCAGCCCGTCCTCGAGCTCGGCCACCCAGCGGGACTTGTCGCCCGCGCCGGTCTCGTCGCGGTCTGCGCGGGTGTGCATCGGCACGATCTCGCAGCTCCGGGATTGCGCGGCCTGCACTCGCTCGGCCACGAGCTTCGCCTGCGCCAGCGCGAGCGCGCTCCGCCGCGTGCCGATGCGCAGGGGTCGCTGAGCGGGCGCGCTCAATCCTGCGATGGAGGCGCGCTCCCCCCGCCGCCTGCCCGCCCGCCGGCTCGCCCGGCGGAGCGCCGCTGGCCGAGGTCGTGGACCTGCGCGAGCTCGTTCGCAGGCCCGCCCGCCCGCTCTGTTGAGAGCCCACCCGCCCCGTCCCCCCGCAGCGCGAACAGCTCGCGCACGAGCTCGAGGCTCGCGTGGCCGCGGTCTTCGCCGAGGCCGCGCAGGCGGATGGTGGGCTCGTGCAGGAGGCGGCTCATGACGGCTCGTGCGATCGCCTCCACGCGCGCGAGGTCGCGCGGCGAGGCGGTGTCCCAGCGAGCGGAGTTCTCGCCGAGCACCTGCTCGACGATGGCGTCGCCGTGGGCGCGCAGGGCGGCGATCGTGGGCAGCGCGTCGAGCTGCCCGAGCCAGCGGGCGAAGCGGTGGATCTCCTCCTCGACGATCTCCAGCGCGCGCGGGATCTCCTCGGCGCGCGTGGAGAGGTTGCGCGCGACGACGGCCTGCAGGTCGTCGATGTCGTACAGGCTCACGCCGTCGAGCTCGCCGCACGCGCCCTCGACGTCGCGGGGCACGGCGATGTCGATCAGCAGCAGCGCCCGTCCCCGGCGCTCGGCCATCACCAGCTCGAGCTCCTCGCGCCCGACGATCGGGTGCGGAGAGGCGGTGGAGGAGACGACGATGTCGGCGCGCACGAGCTGGTCGGGCAGTTTGTCCAAGCCGGCGACCGACCCGCCGAAGCGCTGGGCGAGGCTGAGCGCGCGATCGGCGTGGCGGTTGGCCACGAACACGGTGCCGGCGCCCTGCTCGGCGAGCGCGCGCGCGGTCAGCTCGCTGGTCTCGCCGGCGCCGAGGATCACGACGTGCCGGTCGTGCAGGTCGCCGAGCACGTCGGTGGCGAGATCGACCGCGACGGAGGGGACGCTCACGCGACTCGCGCCGATGTCCGTCTCCGAGCGCACGCGCTTGCCGGTGGTGAGCGCCGCCGCGAACAGCCGGTTGGACAGCGGGCCGGTGCAGCCGGCGTGCATGGCCGCGGCGTGCGCGCGGGCTACCTGGCCTTGGATCTCGGCCTCGCCGAGGATCATCGACTCGAGGCCGGCGGTCACGCGGTAGAGCTGGCGCGCGGCGTCGCAGTTGCGGGGCGAGTAGATCGCCTCGGCGAGCTCCGTGGGGCGGATGCCGGCGCGGCCGGCGAGCAGGCCGAGGACGCTGGACTCCGCCTTGACGAGCGACCCACCCGCCCCGCCTACGACGAGGTAGACCTCCGTGCGGTTGCACGTGGAGATCACGACCGCCTCGCGCACCTCCGCGGCCGCGGTGAGTTGACTGACGAACTCAGTCGCCTGCGACTCGCTGAAGGCGAGGCGCTCACGCAGCGCGACCGGCGCGGTCTTGTGCGAGATGCCGAGCGCGAGCAGCTCGCTCACTGCCTGTGCCCCTCGGGGTACGGCGGCGAGAGCTCTCGCTCGTGCAGCCTGCCTGCGCCCCCAACGGGGGTGTGCTCGTCGGAGTGCTCGCTCAACAGCTCCGCCAGCTCGCGCTCGGTGCGGCTGAGGCGCGCGGCCATGATCGCCACGTAGACGAGCACGATCGCGAACAGCACGATGTAGGCGCCGGCGACGTACTTGCCGGCGGTGTGCAGCGGCAGGGCGGGGATCGCGCCGGGGATCACAGGGCACCCCCGCCGGGGGCGCCGCCCGTGACGGGCGGCAGGCAGGCGAGCCTCCTGCGCAGCGCGCGCACCTGCGCGCGCGTGCGCTTGGCGGTGAGCTCGTACGTGCACAGCGTGGCGAACAGCAGCGCGATGGCGA
>JASHYF010000257.1 GCA_030043235.1 Solirubrobacteraceae bacterium
GTGCGGATCTCCGAGGCGGCCACCGGCGTGGGCGAGCAGATGGCCGACGTGGGCCTGGCGATGCAGCGGGCGGTGGACAAGACGGAAAACATGCGCGCTCGCGCCGACGCGGTGTCCGAGCTGGAACAGGCGGGCACGTTCGAAGACCTCTCGCAGCTGGGGACCGGCGAAGACGACATCGATCGCCAGCTCAAACAGCTCTCGAGCGCGCCGGCCGTCGAAGACGACCTCGCGAAAATGAAGGCCGAACTGGGATCTGGTGCCCACGCGCCCGCCGCGCAGATCTCCGCGCCGGGAGCCGGCGGCGATGGGGGCGAGGCCGGTTCCCCGGCCGAGGCCGAGCAGGCGGGCGAGAGCGGCGGCCAGGCATGATCGTCCGCATATCCGGCGAGGGTCAGTACCGGCTTGACGATGCCGACGCCCCGCGCCTGAACGAGCTGGAGAGCGAGGTCGTGCGGATCGTCGACGGGGGCAGCGAAGACGGGTTCAAGGAGGCGCTCGCCGAGCTGCTCGGCTACGCGCGCTCGCACGGCACGCCGCTGGGCGACGACGAGCTCGAGGGCTCGGACGTGATCCTGCCGCCCGCCGACACGAGCTTCGCGGAGGCTGCCAAGGAGTTCACGGGCGAGGGCCTGATCCCGGACTGACCCAGCCGCGCCGGCCGTATCGCAGGTGCTGCGTGGCGGTCCGGCTCCGGATCGTGGGCGCGGCACTCGTGGCGCCCGCGGCGCTCCTCGTGGCGCCCGCGGCGCTCCTCGTGGCGCTCGTGGCGCCCACGGCGCTCCTCGTGGCGCGGGCCGCGGCCGCGTCTACTTCTTCGCCTTCTCGTACTTGAACTTGTCCTTCTTCGTGACGGGGCTCGTGCCGCCGGCGTTGGCGACGGTCACGTTCACGGTCCCCACCGCGCCGGGCGGCGATTCGGCGGTGATCGACGTCGCCGAGACGACCGTGAACTCCTTCGCCTCCACCGTGCCGAACTTCACTTCTTTCGCGCCGGTGAAGCTCGTGCCGGCGATCGTCACCACGGTGCCTCCGGCCGCCGAGCCCTTCTTGGGGGAGACGCGGCTGACGGTGGGCGGTTCGCCGACCGGTTCGGCGCCCCCGTCCGGGGTGCCCATGCCGGTGGGCCCGTCGTAGCCGACCTCCGCGTTGCAGAGGTATTCTTCGGGCGCGCATTCGCTGACGCCGCCCGCGGGGTTCCAGTTGAACCCTTCGGTGACGTCGAACAGCGAGGATGGGTCTTCGTAGAAGGCCTCAGCGCCCAGCGCGCGCTCGGAGGCGCTCGCGTGCGCCTCGATCCCAGCCACGAGCGGCGAGGCCACGCTCGTGCCGCCGAAGACTTCCCAGTGGCCGTCGAGCCGCACCGATACCCCGGTTTCGACCGCGGCGTCGGCCGCGACGTCGTTGTCGGTGCGCTCGGCGCAGCCTTTGTCGGTCTGCCAAGCCGGCTTGGACTCGAACTTGCTGCAGCCGCTGCCCGTGCCGTATCCGAAATCCGGTTCGTTCCACACTTCCTCGCGCCAGCCGCGCGCGCTTTCTGCGTCCTTGTAGAGCGCCGTGCCGCCGACCGCCACGACGTTCGGTGACGCCGCCGGGAAGTTGGTCTGCAGGCCGATTTCGTAGTAGGTGTCGAAGTAGGTGTCCTCGAAGCCGGAGTCGCCGGAGGCGGCGAAGATCAGCACGCCCGCGTGGTCATAGTCGGCGTTGTACTGAGAGCAGCCCTCGCTCCCGCAGAGTTCTTCGATCTGTTCGGGGTAGGCGTAGCTGTTGCTGATCTCCGTCGCTCCCAGCCTGGCGGCCGTGTTGACCGCTTCGCCGAGTTCGGCGGGGAGTTCGCCGCTCCCCTCGACCATCAGGATGTGGCATTCGGGGCATGCCGCCGAGGCCATGTCCTCGTCGAGCGCGGCCTCGCCGTCCCACTCGGGTTCTTCCGGCGGGTAGTTGCCGCGTTCGCCTGTCTGGTTGACCTTCTCGAAGCAGCCGTTGCTCTCGGTGCACGCGGGCAGGCCGTACCGCGAGCGATACTTGTCGAGGTCCGATTCCGCGCGGGGGTAGCCGAACGCGTCGATCAGCGCGATCGTCTGCCCCGAGGCGCCGCTGTAGGGGATCCTGTAAGCGGACTGGAGGTTCGCGGGATCGTAGCCGCCCAGTTCGCCATTGCCTTCGAGCAGGCGATGGCTGTCAGGCAGCGCGAAGCCGGCGGCTGCGCGGGTGGGCTGCGGCGCGACGATCGCCTCGCAGGCTCCTTCCGGGCAGGCCCAGCGCGGGTGCGGCTTGGACAGGCCCGCCGCGAGGGCGGGCTTGCGGAGATGAAGCTTGCCGGCGAGCGGCCGGGCGTAGGGCGCGGCCGTCGCGGCGCCGGCGGGGAGGAGCGCGGCGGCACAGAGGATCGCGGCGCATGCGAGCGCCGTCGCAAGCACGCGCGGGCGGCGCGCTGTGGCCTCGCCTTCGCGGCTTGCACGGGACACTAGATCGGTATCCCCCACAGCGGGAACCACCGCTCGAGCTCAGGCTCGATCGGCAGTTCGGAGGCCATCTGCGCCTTCAGCTGCAGCTCGCGCTCGGTCGAGCGTTCGTTGGATGAATTGGATCCCCCTCCGCCCACGGGCACGAAAGGGTACCAGTAGCCGCGCTTGTAGTTGTATATGAAGTACACCGGCCGCTTCTGCGCGTCCGCGAACGCGAACACCGCGCACAGCAGCCGCTCGCCGTGACCGGCGGCCTCGATCGAGCTGGACACCGCGTTGATGCCCACCGCGAGGTCTTCCACGCTGGGCGTGCCCGCGGCGTTGCGCAGGACCGTCCAGCGGTAGCCGTAGCTGTCGTCCTCGGATGCGACGGTCGTGCCGCTGTCCCCGCAGGTGGCTCTGACGACCTCTTCGGTTTCGCGCAGCGCCGTTTCGAATTCGCTCGTGGCGAGCGCCTGGAAGACGATCGCGGCGGCGCCCGTGGGCTCGATCTGGTGCTCGGTCTGCAGCGTGATGTACGCGGTGGCGATCGCGAACAGCTTGTCGGGCGCGGGGCCCTTGACGGTGTGGCGCCCGGTGAGGACGTCGCGCAGGCCCACGGCTCAGGCGGCGCCCTGCAGCTGGGACTCCAGCCGCTCGAGCGCGGCCAGGCGCTTCTCCAGCGGCGGGTGGTCGGCGAAGATGTTCATCATCGAGCGCTTGGCGCGGGCGGGGACGATGAAGAACGCGCTCATGCCTTCGGTGCGGCGCATGTCCTGGGTGGGGATGCGTTCCATCGTGCCGCTGATCTTCAGCAGCGCGGAGGCGAGCGCGCTGGGA
>JASHYF010000258.1 GCA_030043235.1 Solirubrobacteraceae bacterium
CGAGCTGCTGCGCCCACGCCTCAAGGCGAGCGGCGGGCCCGTCGATACGCGAGCCATGACTCGCCAACACATGGCGCTGGGGTCGCTCGCGGCAGTCATCGCGCTCGTCGCGGCCGTCGTCGTGCTGACGATGCCGGCCACGCGCGATCGCACGAGCGCCCAGAACCGCGTGGCGGCCGGGCAGAGCGCAGCGCCGAAACGCAGCGCCGCGCCTGTGCTCGCGCACAGCTCGGAGCAGATTCTGCGGGCTCGCTCGTTCACCACCTCCCACCCGGCAAGCTGGCGGCTCTCGACGGTCCACGGCGAGCTCGGATTCGTGGAGTACCGGCTCAGCTCCAGCGCACCGGTCAGCCTTGGCGTCCCGCCGGCCGGCGGGACGGCGATCACGATCGGCGAATCGCCGACCTCGGCCAAGCTCGCCGCGCTGTTCGCGCGCTTCCACGTTGCCCGCGACCGCGTCGCCCATCTGTTCCGTTACTTCCACACCACGCCCCCGCTCGCGCGGGGCGTCACCCAGACCCTCCAGCCGCGGACGGTGTCTCTCGGCGGCGTCGAAGCCGCGGAAACGTCGTACACGTACACGTACCACCGTCGCACGATCGTCCAGTCCGACGTGCTTGCGCTCCGCGGCGATCGCATCGTGCTGGTCACGTTCGTCGCAGAACCAGCCGTCGCGCGCGCGGGCGAGGCCGGTCTCGCGATGCTCACGAGCCACTGGCGCTGGCTGTAGCGCCGGCCGGCGAGCTTCAGGCGGCGAGCGCGGCGGGCGCGTCGGGCTCGCCGGGGGCCGCGGCCGGCGCGCGGCGGGAGAACTCGAGCGCGGGGTCCTCGATGCGGCCCTTGCGCAGGGTCTCGCGATCCTGCCTGTAGCTCATCGCTAGCGTCCACGGGAAGCGCGAGCCCTGGCGCGGCCACTCGTGCACCGAGCGCTGCACGTAGCCGGCGGCGAAGTCGAGCAGCGGGCGCGTGGTGAGCGTGGGGTCGTCGTTGCGCGGCGTGCACTGCTCGTAGCCGTGCTCGTCCATGTAGCCGAGCAGGCGCGTGAGGTGCTCGCACACGAGGTCGACCTTGAGTGTCCACGACGCGTTCGTGTAGCCCATCGCGAACGCGAAGTTGGGCACGTCGCTGAGCATCATCGTCTTGTACGCCATCGTCTGCGCCAGCTGCACCTCGGCGCCGTCCACGTTCAGCTGGATGCCGCCGAGCGCCAGCAGCTGCAGCCCCGTGGCGGTGACGACTACGTCGGCGTCGAGCTGCGCCCCGCACGCGAGCCGCACGCCGCGCTCGGTGAAGGTCTCGATGCGGTCCGTCACGATCGACACGCGGCCGCTTGCTATCTCCTCGAAGAGGTCGCCGTCGGGCACCGCGCACAGGCGCTGGTCCCAGGGGTCATAGCGCGGGTTGAAGTGCACGTCCACGGGATAGCCCTGCGGCAGGCGGCGCTTGGCGCCGGCGCGCAGCAGGCGGCGCACGAGCCGCGGATGGGCCTGGCTGAGCTCGTACACGGTGCGCTGCAGCCAGATGTTCTTGCGGCGCGTCAGCGCGTACGCCGCGCGCGGCGGAAGCACGCGCGCCAGCGCATTCGCGATCGGGTCGCGCTCGGGCACGGAGATCACGTACGTGGGCGAGCGCTGCAGCATCGTCACATGCGCCGCCCGGGCCGCCAGCGCGGGGACGAGCGTCATCGCGGTGGCGCCGCTGCCGATCACCAGCACGTGCTTGCCCGCGTAGTCGAGCTCCTCGGGCCAGCGCTGCGGGTGCACGATCTGACCGTGGAAGCGCTCGCGTCCCGCGAAGGGCGGCGTGTGGCCTTCGTCGTAGCGGTAGTAGCCGCCCGCGCAGAACAGCCACGAGCAGCTGAACAGCACGGTCTCGCCGCTGTCCGTGCGCACCGCCTCGACGCTCCATGAGGCCCGCTCGCTGGACCACTGCGCGCGCAGCACCCTGTGCGCGAGGCGCACGTGCGCGTCGATGCCATTCTCGCTGGCCGTCTCGCGGATGTAGCGCAGGATCGCCGGCCCGTCCGCGATCGCCTTCTCATCGCGCCACGGCTTGAACTCGTAGCCGAAGGTGTGCAGGTCCGAGTCCGAGCGGATCCCCGGATAGCGGAACAGGTCCCACGTACCGCCGGTGGCCTCGCGCGCCTCGAGGATCACGTAGCTCTTGCCCGGCTGCTCGGCCTGCAGGTGCCACGCGCAGCCGATGCCCGACACGCCCGCGCCGACGATCAGCACGTCCACGTGCTCGGCCTGGGTGTGGGGGTGCGTGGAGATCTCCATCGTTGACACGATCGCAGGCTGGTCGCGCTTGGACTCGCCGGCCGACAGCCTAGAGGTCACGCGAGGACCTCGACGTCCTGCGCGCGGATCGGACGCCCCCTCGATGAGCGCTGAGTCGCATTGCAAAGCGCTGAGCGTAGCCATTTAGTGGTCAAGCCGCGGGGCGGATGGTCGATACCAGTCCCATCATGTCGACCGCGCTGCTGCCGGTCTCTTCGCCTGCTCGCGGGCGCTGGATAGACCATTGGCTCGAAACGCTCCAGGACCTCGAGGCGCTGCGCGCCTCGCACCCGATGATGGACGCCGTCATCGAGGAGGTCGACGGCCGCATGATCCGCGTCGGCGAGCGCTGGCTCGCGGACTTCGCCTCCTGCAACTACCTCGGCTTCGACCTGGAGCGCGAGATCATCCAGGCGGTGCCGGCCTTCCTGGAGGCGTGGGGCACGCATCCCAGCTGGTCGCGGCTGCTGGGCAGCCCGGTGCTCTACGAGCAGATCGAGCAGCGGCTCACCGAGCTCGTGGGCAGCGAGGACGCGCTGGTGCTGCCGACGATCACGCACATCCACGCGTCGGTGATTCCCGTGCTCGCGTCCTCCGGGACGATCTTCCTCGACGCGCGCGCACACAAGACGATCTACGACGGCTGCCAGGTGGCGCGCGCCCGCGGCGCCGCGATCCGCCGCTTCCGCTTCGAAGACCCCGGGCATCTCGACGAGCTCCTCGCCGCCGAGCGCGACCGCGCGCGGCTGGTGTGCATGGACGGGGTCAACAGCATGACCGGCAACGCCCCCGACCTGCGCGCGTTCGCGGAGGTGACGCGCCGCCACGGGGCGCTGCTGTACGTAGACGACGCGCACGGCTTCGGCGTGATCGGCGAGCGCGCGCCCGTCGAGTCCTCCCCCTACGGGATGCGCGGCAACAGCATCGTGCGTCACTTCGGCGAGAGCTATGAGGACATCGTCCTCGTCGCCGGCTTCTCCAAGGCGTACTCCTCGCTGCTCGCGTTCATCGCCTGCCCGACCGAGGTCAAGAACCTGCTGAAGGTGGCCGCGCCGCCGTACCTGTACTCGGGGCCCTCGCCGGTGGCCTCGCTGGCGACGGTCCTCGCCGGCTTCGACGCCAACGAGCGCCGCGGCGAAGAGCTGCGCGCCGTCCTGCACCGCCACAGCGCGCGATTGCTGGCGGCGCTCCGGGAGCTCGACGTGCGCACGCCCAACCGCTCGGGGCTGCCGATCGTCGAGATCCCGCTGCGCAACCACACGCACATCGACCACGTGGGGCGGCTGCTGTTCGCCCGCGGCGTGTACGTCACGCTCGCGGCCTACCCGCTCGTCCCCAAGGCAGAGGTCGGCTTCCGCGTGCAGCTGACCGCGGCCAACACCGACGAGCAGCTCGATCGCCTGATCGAGGCCATATCCGACCTCGCCCAGCGGGGCGAGCTGCAATCGGCCTCCGAGCAGCGCGAGCTGGAGGCGGCCTGATGAGCTCGCTTGCACTGAACTCCCGGCGTGCGAGCGAGGAGCGGCGGGAGACGAGGAGCTCGCGGCCGCCGCGGCGCAGGCCGCAGGCCTGGCAGGGCTATCTCGCGTTCGGCGCGGTGGGGATGTTCCTCTACCTGCTCGTACCGCCGCTGAAGGGCAACACGATCCTGCTCAACACGATCGGCATGTGCTCGTGGATCTTCGTGATCGCCGGCATCCGCCGCAACAAGCCCGCCTACACGCTGCCGTGGTGGCTGTTCGCGTTCGGCTTCGTCCTCTACTGGATGGGCGACGTCTACACCTACAGCTACCGCGTCTACGTCCTGCACCACGAAGTCCCGTTCCCGTCGATCGGTGACGCGATCTATTTGACCGTGTACCCCGCGCAGATGCTCGGGCTGCTGCTGCTCGTGCGCCGGCGCAACCCGCAGCGCGACCGCAACACGCTGATCGACGCCGCGATCCTCACGCTCGGCCTGTCGCTGCTCTCGTGGGTGCTGCAGATCGCGCCCTACATCCACGAAGGCTCGCTCAGCCTGCTCGCGAAGCTCGTGTCGGTCGCCTATCCGATGGGCGACATCCTGATGCTCGCCGCGGTGATCCGCCTGGTGCTCGACAACGGCCGGCGCGGTCCCGCCTTCTACATGGTGAGCGCGAGCATCGTCTCGCTGCTCGTCACCGACTTCACCTACGGGGTGATGACCCTCGACGGCGTCTACCACCACCAGCTGATCCTCGACCTCGGCTGGACCGCCTACACCGTGCTGTGGGCGGCGGCAGCGCTGCACCCCTCGATGGTCTCGCTGGAGCAGCCGGCGGGCAACGAGCGCGAGGCCCGCCTCACGCCGCTGCGCCTCGCGCTGCTCACCGGCGCCTCGCTGATCGCGCCGGTGTGCGTCCTGCTCAAGGAGCTGCGGCGCGGCGATCTCGACCTGATCGTGATCGTGTGCGCGTCGATCGTGCTGTTCGGATTCGTCGTGATGCGCATGGTCGATCTCGTGCGCCAGCAGGAGCGCTCGGTCGCGCGCGAGCGGATCCTCAGCTCCTGCGGCGCCGCGCTCGCGGCCTGCGCCACGCGCGAGGAGATGCAGCGCGCCGCGATCGACGCGGTCGCTCCGCTGCTCGAGGGTGCGGGGACCGGGGTGCTGTGCCTGGGCGATGAGAACGACCTGAAGGTCGTCGTGCGCAGCGACGACGCCGGCTGGCATGCGCGCGCGCTGCCCAGACCGACCGGCGCACAGCTGCTGGCGCTGGCCGAGGACGGCGGCGCCGGCGCCGTGTTCCTCGATCGGCCTCTGCTGCACGCGCTCGAGCTGCCCGGCGAGTGGGCCAACGGCCGCGTCCTCGGCCTGCCCGTTCGCCGCGACGTCACCGGCCTGCTGCTCGTCTCGAGCCCCAAGCCGGTCCGGCGCGAGGTTGCCGGCGCGCTCGAAGCGCTCGTCACCCAGCTGGCGCTCGCGCTCGAGGGCGCGCGGCTGACCGAGGAGATCCACCGCCAGCACAGCGAAGCGCGCTTCGCCTCGCTCGTGCAGCACTCGAGCGACCTGATCACGGTGGTGGGCCCCGACGCGACGATCACCTACCAGAGCCCCTCGTGCGAGCGCGTCCTCGGCTATTCCCCGAGCGAGCTGCTCGGCACGCGCTTCGACCGCCTCGTCGCCGCCGACGACGCGGACCGGCTGCTGCACCTGCTGGCGGACGGCCCGGCGTATGCCCGCCGCGACGGCGATCTGATCGAGTGCACGCTCCATCACCGCGACGGCAGCCTGCGGCAGTTCGAGATCCTGCACACCAACCTGCTCGAGGACGAGCACGTCCGCGGCATCGTGCTCAACGCGCGCGACATCAGCGAGCGCAAGGCGTTCGAGCAGCAGCTCGCCCACCAGGCCTTCCACGACCCCGTCACCAACCTGCCCAACCGCGCGCTGTTCGTGGAGCGCGTGCGCCACGCGATCAGCCGCGCGCGGCGCGAGGAGCGCACGCTGGGCGTGATCTTCCTCGACGTCGACGACTTCAAGACGATCAACGACAGCCTCGGCCACGGCGCCGGCGACGCGGTGCTGATCGACGTCGCCAAGCGACTGTCCGACAGCATCCGCTCGAGCGACACCGCGGCGCGCTTCGGCGGCGACGAGTTCGTGGTGCTGATGGAGGACCTCGAGGACGTGCAGAGCGCCGTCGACGTGGCCGAGCGGATCCTCGAAGACCTGCGTCGCCCGCTCACGGTCGCGGGCAAGGAGCTCGTGCTGCGCGGGAGCATCGGCATCTCGATCATGCAGGCGCCCTCCACGATCAGCGCGGACGATCTCATCCGCGACGCGGATGCCGCCATGTACATCGCCAAGCGCGACGGCAAGGGCGGCTACCGGCTGTTCGAGCCGGAGATGCACGCGGGCGTGCTGGCGCGCCTGGAGCTGCGCGCCGACCTGCAGCGAGCGCTCGAGCAGGGGCTGTTCGAGGTGCACTACCAGCCGATCGTTCGCCTCAGCGACGGTTCTGTGTGCGGGGTGGAGGCGCTGCTGCGCTGGCAGCATCCCGAGCGCGGCCTCGTCACTCCCAAGGACTTCATCCCGTTCGCCGAGGAGACCGGGCTGATCGTGCCGATCGGGCGCTGGGTGCTGCGCGAGGCGTGCCGCCAGGCGATGGCGATCAACCGCCTGCAGCGCGAGGGCCCGCC
>JASHYF010000259.1 GCA_030043235.1 Solirubrobacteraceae bacterium
CTCGCGGCCGACCACCTGAACGTGGAGGACACCGCGCGCAAGGTCTCGCGCGGCTCGGTGGAGGCGCTGATCGCGGCGATCGTCGAGGCGGAGAAGGTGCTCGTGGCGGGCACCGACCAGATGGCGTTCTTCGCGAGCTACCTGCGCCACCTGCTGATGCTGCTGGACCTGCGCGTGGACGTCGTCGCGAGCCCCTCGCAGGAGGCGCTCAGCCGCCTCGGGCGCATCGACGATGCGACGCTCGTCGTCGGCCTGTCCGCCGGGCGCCCGCACCCGCTGGTGGTGCGCGCGATGAAGCTCGCCCGCCACCGCCAGGCGAACACCGCTGCGATCACCGACGCGACGCTCTCGGAAGTGGCCAAGCTCGCGCGGATCAAGCTGTACTACTCCTCCAACAGCCCCGCTTACGTGCGCTCGCACACCGCGCTGCTGAGCATCATCCAGGCGCTCGCGTATGGCGTGTACGCGCAGGACACCGCCTCTTACGACGATCGCATCAGGGCGTTTCGCCTCAAGTAGCGCTGCCCAGCGCTGCGCGAGTCCTCCTCGCCGGCGATGAGGATCGCTCCGCTGGGCGGGGCCGGCTTGGCACCACGCTGAGCCCTCGCTCGTGGACGTGCTTGGCTTCCCGGAGTGCCGCGCGGCGCTGTCGCACCGAATGAACCCAGGCTGGCTGGCGAGCTCCTCGAGCGCAGGCAGCCACGCGCGCTTGCGCATGACCTGAGCTGCTCGGAGGCCGAGTTGGACTCGCTGACGCTCGCCGGCCAGCGCGCCGGCGGCCTGCGGTTGGCGAGCGGCCGGGTGCGCGAGGTCGACTTGTCGGGGTCACGGCTGGAGGGGCTGCACATCTCCGACGGGGTGGTCGTGGGCTGCGACCTGGCCAACGTGCACGCACCGCGGGCGCGGCTGACGCGCGTGCGGGTGGAGGGCAGCCGCATGACCGGCTTGCGGCTCTCGCAGGCGGAGCTGCGGGACGTGGTGGTGCGGGAGTGCCGGGCCGATCTCGCTTCGTTCGGCGGCTCGCGCCTTGCGCGTGTGAGCTTCGAGGACTGCGTGCTCAGGCAGAGCGACTTTCTCGACTGCGAGCTCGAGTCCGTGCGCTTCGAGCGCTGCGATCTCTCGCAGGCGGACTTTCGCGGCGCGCGCATGCGGCGCTGCGAGCTGCGTCGCAACGAGATGCGCGGCGTGCAGGGCGTCGAGAGCCTCAAGGGCGCGGCGATGGAGCGGGCCGACGTCGTCGGGCTGGCCGGGAGCCTTGCGGCCGCGTTGGGCATCGGCGTGCTCGAGGAGGAGGAGGCTCGCGAGCGGCAATGAGGGCTTGAGCGGCTCGCGCGCTCACAGGTGTGCGATCGCCCCTCGATTATGTCCGGCTCAACATCTCCGCCGTGCGCACGGCGGCGTCAGTCCTCGAGGTTCAAAGCTCACCCACCGCTCACAGGCGCGCTCCCGTCACGACCGCACGTCCCCGGACGGCCTCGATCGAAGATCGGCCAGCATGCACCCACCAGGGCCGCATGCGGCCCTGTCCCGGCCCGTGCATGCACGGCCCGGCCGGCCGGTGCGTGCACCGGCCGGAACCGTAGAGTGGACGGCGATGGATGAGCAGATCGAGGAGGTCCACGCAGGGCCGATCCGGCGGGCCACGATCGAGGACCTGCGGACGATCGTCGCCTCGCTGAGCGATTTCTGGGGCGAGCGAGACACCTCCGGGTTGCACCAGGCGCTCTACGTGCATGAGTTCGGCGACACGGCACTCGTCATCCACGACGACCACGGCCGCCCGATCGCGTATCTGCTCGGTTTCGCAACCCCCGCGCGCGTGGGCTACATGCTGCGGGTCAGCGTCACCGCCTCGAACGCCTTTCGCAACCCCCGCGCGCGTGGGCTACATCCACGTGGTCGCCGTCCACGAGGGTCATCGTGGGCAGGGTCTTGCGCGAGTGCTCTACGAGGAGTTCGAGTCGCTCGTCCGCGCCCGCGGCGCGACGGCGCTGAAGGCGATCACCAGCCCCGGCAACTCCAGCTCATTCGCGTTCCACCGCGCGCTCGGCTTCAACGCGAGCGAGCTAGCCGGCTACTCGGTGTCGGGCGAGCCTCGGATCGTGTTTCGGCGGGAGCTTCACTGACAGGCGGTCGGCGCTCGGCGAGCAGTCCGGCTACGGCAGCTGCGCCGAGGCTGCTTCGCGCAGTCGCCCGGCGAACAGCAGCGCGCCGGTGCGATCGTCGCGCACGAAGAACAGGAAGGGCCTGTCGGCGTCGAAGCGGACCGGCCGGCCGCCGTTGACGGGTAGTGCGGTGGCTTCGATGACCACCGCCGTGCTCGCTGCCGCCACGGTCCCTTCTTCGCTGACCGCGATGTTCGCCGCATGCACGACTTGCTCGATCCTCAGTGGCGCAGACGTGCTGATGCCCGAGAAGTTCGCCGCTTCGGAGAACGCGTCCCGGATGCCGAGCGCTTCCAGCGGAGCGTCGATGTTGGCGAGCAGCGAGACGCGGAAGCTCGGGAGGCTGACGGACACGCTCCGCGGCGACAGGCCGGCGACGATCCGCGCCAGCAGGCGTGGGTCCAGCGCGTGTTCGAGCGCGGCCAGGCGCCCGGCGGGCGGCAGCACGACGAGCAGTGACAGCGTCGAGGCCGCATACGGCAGCTCGAGCGCCTGCCACCCGGCGCCCTGCGCGTACGGGAGCGTGTGGACCTCGTTCATGAACGGCACCGTCACGGGCCCGCCGGGCTGCTCGAAGGCGGCCGGGGCGGTGGCGCTCGCGCGAAACTGCGTGCTCCAGGAGGCCTTCAGATAGAGGGCGTCGGCGAGCACGAGCCGTGTCGACGGCTGCAGTTCGTTCAGGATCCGTGGGATCAGCGCCTGGGTGTGCGCGCTGACCCACCCGTTGATCGCTTCGGTGGCCTGCGCGGGGCCCCTTTCGAAGTTCAGCGTCTGTGGCGCCGCGTCGAAGCCGGACTGCAGCGCCGACAGGAACGCGGGCTCGAGCGCAAAGCCTTCCTGCAGGAACATGCCATCGGCGAAGTCGAGCGCCGGCGCGGCGCCTCCGGCGCCCGCGCCCGTGGCTGCCTGCTCGGCTGCGAGCTGCTGCTGCAGGCGCCCGATGCCGGCGAGCGCGGCCGTCGAGCGCAGATGCAAGGCCGAGACGATCTGGGTGGCGGTCCGGCCGGCGGCGCCGCTGCCGGCCATCGCCAGCGCAGTGGCAACGCTCTCGGGCGAGAACACGAGGTTGCCCGGC
>JASHYF010000260.1 GCA_030043235.1 Solirubrobacteraceae bacterium
CGCGAGCGCGCCGAGCGCGAGGATCGCGTGACGCCTCATCGATGTCATGGTAGGCGCGGCGCCGCGGCTCGCCGGGCCTCCCCTTGCAGCGAGACGGGCTCGGCGAGGCGCGGCGCCGCGGCTCGCCGGGCCTCCCCTTGCAGCGAGCCGGGCTCGGCTACGATCGAAAGGCGCGCGATGTCCGCTCCACCAGCACCCACGCAGGGCCGCAAGCCTCAGCCGGCGAAGGCCGGGCGGCGTGACCGCAGGGAGCTGGCGCGCGGCACCGGGATGCTCGCCCTGGCGGGGATCTCGATCGCGTTCGCGCTGGTGAACCTGCGAGAGGTGCGGGTCGACTGGATCGTCGGCTCGGGCCGCGCGCCGCTGATCGTGGTGATCGTGATCTCGCTGGCGGTCGGGGTCGTGCTCACGTACTGTGCGGAACGCCTGTCTCGCAGGCGCCGCGGCTGACGGGCAGGCGCTCCTGGAGGAGGAGCTCGGCGGCGGCGCCGGCGCCGATGTGCGGCGCGAGCACGAGGTAGGCGAGCTGGTCGGAGAGAGCCGCCAGCAGCGGGATCCGCCCGGCGGCCACCTGACAGCAGATCGTGTGCCAGATGGCGCCGGCGACCGCGTCCGCGGTGAGGCGGCCGCTCGCCTCCGCGGGAGCTCCCTCGATCAGCAGCGTGGCGAGGCTGTGCGCGAGCTCGGCGATGCGCTCGCACGCGTCCGCGCCGGCGAAGAATCCCTCGTGGACGAGCGTGCGCGTGTGCAGCGGGTGATCGGCGAGGTGGCGCATGAGCTGTGCGAGGACCCTGCGCACCGCGCGCGGCCACGCGTCTGAGACGAGCTCCGGGTCGGCGGCGATCGCGAGCAGCGCGTCGCTGACCATGTCGAGGGCGGCCAGGTAGCACTCGTCCCGGCCGGCGAACTGCTCCCAGAAGGCCTCGAGCGACACGTTGGCCTCGTCGGCGATCTGCGGCGCGCTCAGCGTGTGGTAGGCCTCGCGCGTGGCCAGTCGCAGCGCGGCGCCGAGCATGCGCGTGCGCTCGTCGTGGCTCGCCGCCTGAGCGCCGTTCAAGCCGTGGCCGTAGATGGAGGCGATTTCGCGGATGCGCAGCGTCAAATCGGCCGTCAGGCGCGCGGTGATGCGCTCGGCCGTGGGAGCGTGGAAGCACATCGTCCACTCGAGCATCTCCGCGACGAGATCCAGCCTCACGCCGTTTGGCTGGTGGCGCAGGGAGGCGCAGGCAATGCCGTGCAGGCCGCCGGCGATGCCGCGTACGATGGGCACCGGCAGAGCTGCCGCGCCGGGCGCCTGGGCGAAGCCCTGCGCGAGCATTTGCTCGCAGATGCCGATCGCCCTGCACAGGCGCAGCGCGCCGTCGACGCCGGCGGTCTGCGCCTCGAGTACGGCAAGCGTGCTCGCGTTGCGATCTTCGGCGGTCGCCTGGGCGAAGCGCTCGAAGCTCGCGCGTGCGCGCTCCTCGAGCGTGCCGTCGGTGGCGAGGTAGGCGCGGCGGACCTGCTGGAAGCCACGGCGGACGATCACGTCGAAGGTGGCGAGGAAGCACTCCTGCTTGTTGGCGAACTGCTCGTAGAACGAGCGGCGCGAGACGCCGGCCAGGCCGATCACCTGCTTGACGCTCGTCTCCTCGTAGCCGCTGCGCGCGACGGCCTCCACCATCGCGCCGTGGATGCGCGCGCGCTGGTTGAGCATGACCTCGTCGCGAGCCAGCCGGTGTGGCCCGTGGGGCAGCCGTTTGTACAGCGGCGCGATCTCCACGCCGCGCACGGGCGCCTCGCTCCTGTCGATGCGCACGGTGCGCGCGGCGGACGGCGTCCTTCGTCCTGATCCCATTCAACCTCCCTGACGTCTTTCCCTCGAAACGACGATCTTTCAAACCAGCGGACTACTGTCATGCATCGCGCCCTATGAATCATCCCATGTCAGCAATTTTTTGTCTACAGACAGCTGGCCTAGCAGCATCCCGCGCGATTCGAGCCCTCGGCACGATCGACACGCGAAGGCGCCACGCCGTCGGCGGGCGTTCGCACACGTTGCAGGCGCGTTGCAGAAGGCGCCGCGAGCTGCCCGGACGAGAGTGCGCGCGTGGCGCCCCCGGTCTCGCGACGGCGGGCGCTCAGGCGGTAGTCTCAGCATGTGGAGGGCGTCCGGCGAGGAGCGGTGAGGCTGCGCCAGGCGGTGCTGGTGGCCGCGGAGCTCGAGCCGGTGGCCGCGGCGCTGCGCTCGGCGCTCGGCCTGGGCGAGCCGTTTCGCGACCCGGGCGTCGGCGAGTTCGGCCTGCACAACGCGGTGTTCGCGCTGGGCGACTGCTTCCTGGAGGTGGTCTCGCCCACGCGTGACGGCACGGCCGCCGGCCGCTACCTGGCGCGCCGTGGGGGCGATACCCCGTCCGGGGCACGCGGCGGCGGCTACATGGTGATCTTCGACGTAGAAGATCTGGAGGGAGCGCGCTCGCGCGCGCTTGGGGCGGGCGTGCGCGTGGTCTGGCAGATCGACCTGCCGGACATCTCCGGGACGCACCTGCACCCGGCGGACATGCGCGGCGCGATCGTCTCGCTCGACCGCTCCAACCCTTACGGCTCGTGGCGCTGGGGCGGGCCCGAGTGGACAGGTCGCATCCCCCTGCGGGGAGGATCCGGCGCGGGCGCGCCCGGGCGCCTGGCGGGCATCACCGTGGCGGTGGCCGACCCGGCGGCGGTGGCCGCGCGCTGGGGGGAGGTGCTGGGGGTGAGGGTGAGCGACGTCGATGAGTCGGCGCTCGAGGACGGCGGGAGCGGGCCGGCGCGCGGGCAGCGGTTGGCGCACCGCGACCGGCCGCTGCTGCGGCTCGACGGCGGCGAGGTACGTTTCGAGCCGGCTGCCGGCGAGCGCGCTGAAGGCCTGGTGGAGATCGCGCTGGAGCTCCCGCAGAGGCTGCCGGGCGCCGCCGAGACGATCGAGCTGGGCGGCGTGCGGCTGCGGAGGGTCAGCGGACTCTAGACCGCTGCCCGGCAGGGCAGCTGTACGCTGCTGTTTCGAGCGCGTTCCCGCAGCCGTATCGCGCGGCCCGACGCGCGGCCTGTGTCACTTGACGCAAACCAGCCGGTGCAGCCTCGGCGACTTGACACACAGCGTGGCGTTCCCGCTGACAGAGGGCGATACTTCCGTTTCGATCCGAGACACGTGGGCGCATGCTGCGGTCGCCACCGGGGCCGTGGCGGACACGACGGGCTGCCAGGCGATGGGGCGCACCACTTCGAGTTCTTTGGGCGCCGGGCACGAGGACTGGCGCACCCCGGCGAGCGTGCCCTCGCCGGCTTCGGCCAGGCCATGGCCGTCCGGCGCCCACACGGCCGTGGTGCAGGAGGTGCGCAGGACGACTGCAGGTAGCGACGGCGGCCGGCCTTCGAGGTGGCGCGTGGCGTGGCTGAACGGGAAGCAGAGCGACACGACCAAGGTCCCGCCGTCGGGCGACCAGTCGGGTCGCAGCGTCCCTTCCGGCTCTTCGAAGCCCGTCAAGGCGAGCACCTCGAACACGTGCTGGCTGGGCGGGGTGAGAAGCTCGAGCGCCGGCGCTGCGAGCTTCCGGTGGTGTCTCCCGGTGGTCCTCATCCGCGTGAAGGCGATCGTTCCCGTCGAGCTCCAGCGCGGCTCGCTGTCGCCAGGATCGCTCGTGAGCCGTCGCACCGGCGAGCCGGGTGTGACCCCGGTGACGTACAGCCCGCCGGGGCGCACGAACACGATTTCCCGGCCGTCCGGGGAGAAGGCCGGTTCGCTGCCGGCGACCAGCGGGTGGGCTTCGGCACCGTCCGCCTGCGCCAGGTAGATCGTGATCGTGTGTCCGACTTCGCGCTGGAATGCGAGCGCGTTGCCCGAGGGGGAGAAGCTCGGCGCCGAGTCGTTTGGTCCCGAGGTGAGCTGGGCCTGGCCGCCGCTAGCCGGGTTCACAGCCCAGATGTGGCCCTCGGCGGAGTATGCGATCACCCCGTCCTGGCCCGGGAAGGAGCCGAGCGCCGCGGCCGGCGCCAACAGCGCAAAGCCCGCGCAGGCCACTGCTGCTCTGATGAGCCTGCTCATGTGCCACGCCTCACAGACCTGCCGATCACCAACGGGTACGATACACCGCGAATTGTCAGCGATCACAAGGCCCAACGCGCGCCGCACCCAGGCGAATGGCCGATGAGGAGCACCCGGCCCTTGGCCGCCCCGCCGAGGGTCCCGCCGAGGGCCGCCCCGCCGAGGGCGAGCGAGGGATCGATCGGCTCGTCAAGATCGGTCAGGTGCTCGGCGGCCTGGCGGCCCTTCTCACTGTCAGCTTCCTGATCTACAACAACGTCCTGAAGTCGGGATCGCCGGCTCCCCCGCCGGCGGTCGTCAGCGCGACCGTCACCCACGTCCAAGCGATTCCCGGCATCACCCTGCGCAGCGCCCTCAACAGCGATCCGGGTGTGCTTCAGGAGAAAGAAGCCGCACTCAGGGCGGCGGGCGTGGATCAGCAGGAAATCAATCACGACCTGCAGGTCAAGGGCGTCCTGCTCGAATACGCCTTCAACGTCCAGGGCTCGGCCGGTCAGGCGGTGAAACTGACAAGCATGCTCTACAACGCGCAGACGCTCGAACGCGTGCCCGAGGAAGGTGACCAGACGATCGATCCCGAACGGTTTGTGCTCCACGCGGCGTCGGAAGCGGGAGTGCAAGCCAGCTGGTTCGAAACGCCGGCTCCCGGTAGGTATTACGTCGAAGTCCACGTCGCCGCGTTGGATGGAGCAATCAAGGGCAAGGGCGAATCGCCTCGCTTCACCATCACCGGCGCGCGACACTGACGGCGACCGTCAGCCGGGTGGCGCGGCCCGCCTCACGCGAGCGCCTCCACGATCAGCGGGAACACGTCGCGGTGCGCCTCGCGGCCGAGGAACACGTCGAGGTGCGTGTAGCCGGGCAGCAGGTGCAGGCGGTGGCGGCCGGGGGCGAGCGCGTCGAAGTACGCGAACGCGCGCTCCTGGGAGGCGGCCAGGAAGCACGTGTTCTCGGCTCCGGCGATGAACGTGAAGCGCGCGCCGGTGCGCGCCTCGCCGTCCACCAGGCTGTCGGGCAGGCCGGGGAGCTTGCCGGTCGGCACGAGGTGTCCGGCGGCCGCACAGCCGGCCATCTGCTTGAAGAAGGACATCGGGCAGAAGCCCCACTCGCGCGCGCCCCACTCGTGCGTGTCGTGGTCGAGGTTCGAGTGGCGCCAGAGCACCTCGCGGCCGACGCCGTAGAAGTAGTTGGCCGACTGGCAGATCTCGCTGTCGCAGATGGTGTGCCCCGCCGTGGAGGCGCGCGCGATCGCGCGGTTGACCCTCGCCGGTGGCCGCGCCGTCCACTGCGGATCCACGCCGCGCACGAACAGCGACGCCATCGGCAGCAGCGTGCGCAGGCGCAGCCGCGAGCGCGGCGTGAGGCTGACGTGCAGCGAGACGGCGTTGCTGACGATGTCGGTCACCTGCGGCAGCAGGCCCGCGACGGCGGCCATCGTGAAGCTGGTCGAGCCCTGGCAGTGCACGACCGCCTTGAGCGTGTCGCTGCCGGTCTCGCGCAGGATCGTGGCGAGGGCAGCCGGGTGGTCGTACACGGCGACCTCGTCGAGCGTCCACGCCGACGGCGGCAGGTCGATCGAGCCGCGCCAGTTCTCCGCCCACACGTCGTAGCCGGCCTGCACGAGTGCGCCGGCAAGCGTCTGGCGCGTGGGCGCGCCGTAGAACATGTTCGCGCGCACGGAGCAGCCGTGTGCGAGCAGCACCGGTCCGCGCGAGGGCTCGTGCGCGCCGCGGATGTTGTGGAGCGTCCCCGCGCGCCCGTCGCCGGCCTGGAAGCCGATGATCCGCCGCCGCAGCCGCTCACGCCCGGGCAGCTCGTGCCATTCGCCCGGCCGCCTGCCCTGCCAGCGCGGGTCGAGCTCGCCGGGGCTCGGCCAGTCGGCCGTGTCCACCACCTGCGAGCGGCGGCCGAACAGCTCCACCAGCTGGCCCGTGAAGTAGCGCTCGAACTCCGCCACCGACTCCACGCCGCGCGGCCCGGCCGAGCCCCGCATGGAGGCGAGCATGCGCGCGAAGCCAGGCTGGCTGATGTGCAGGATCCCCGTCGCCACCGTCGCCGCGTCGCCCTCCGGCTCGTCCTCGTGGTGGCCGCTGAGGATGCGCACGAGCAGCCGTGAGGTATCGCCCCAGCCGTCCATGTTCGGGCCGTGCTGGACGTCCTTGAAACCGCTCGAGGTCATTGCCCGCCCCTCGCGATCGCGCAGGAACAGGCGGTAGAGCATGCGCCGGTGCCGCGGCGAGCCGTCGGGGACGAACAGGTTGAACCAGCCCCGCTCCACGCGCAGCTCGCCGCCGAGCTCGTCGCACCACACCACACCCTGCGCGCGGCCGAGGTGCTCGGGATCGGCGATGAAGCGCCGGACGTCGTCGATCTCGATCGTCAGCTCCTGGGCGCACGTCGTCCCGCGCGCGCGCCCCGCGACCATCGCCTGGTTGTAGCTGAGCTCGTCGAAGGAGATCCACCCGGACATGCGCTCGCGGAAGCTGAGCGTGTCCGTGGGCGCGCTCATCGCTCGCCGTCCTCGATCATGGCGTCGGCGAAGCGGTCGGCGAGCGCGGCGATGGGCGCGCTCATCGCTCGCCGTCCTCGATCATGGCGTCGGCGAAGCGGTCGGCGAGCGCGGCGATGGTGAAGCTCGGATTGGGCCCGACGGGGCCGGGCATGACCGATCCGTCCGCCACCCACAGGCCCGGGTGCCCGTGCACTCGCCCCCACGGATCGACCACGCCGTGGCGCGGGTCGACGGCCATCGCGCAGCCGCCCACCGGGTGCACGGTGACCGCGCGGCGGCGCCGGTCGAGCGGGTCCGCGACCAGCTCTCCCCCGAGCGCCGCGGCGAGCTCGCCCAGCGACTCGCGCACGCAGTCGTAGTAGTCGCGGGAGGGGGCCTCGCTCCAGTCGAGCTCGAGTCGCTCGCCCGCTAGCCGCAGTCGCCCGTTGGGCAGGTCGCGGCCCATCGCCAGCAGCGGCATCATCGCCGCGGAGTCGTGCGCGTCGCCGAACATCTCGCCGGCGAGGGCGGCCCGGTGGGTGTCGCGCCGCCCGCGCAGGCGGTCGAGCAGCGCGCGCACGATTCCGCGCCGCGCGCGCCACAGGTCTGCGGGGACTTCCAGCTCGTGCCACAGCCACTCGGCGAACGCGGGCGCGCCGGCGTCCTGCAGGTAGTAGCCGCGCGCGCAGCGAGAGCTCTGCTCGTCGACGTGGATCGAGCTGGTGATCACCGGGCCGTGGCTCGGCTGCAGGTAGCGCCACCGCGAGTCGCCGTTCTCGCCGTTCACGCGGCAGTTGCGCACCAGTGCGAGGTAGTCGCCGTTGGCGGACATGCGCGTTCCCAGCGCCGGGGACAGGCGCGGCAGCGAGGCGCGGTTGGCGAGCAGCAGGCGCGAGCTGCCGAGCGCGCCGGCCGCCAGCACCACCTGCCTGGCGCTCACCGCTCGCTGCTCCTGCTCGCTGTGATCGAGCAGGTGCGCGGGATGTGCCGCGCGCGCGGCCAGGTGCTGGCGATAGCCGACCACGTAGCCGTCCGCGCGCCCGTCCCGCCGCTCGGCGGGCGCGATCGTCCGCACCTCGCAGCACGTGCGCAGCTCGGCGCCAAGCCGCCACGCCTCGCTCAGGCAGGTGAGGTCGAGCGTGCTCTTGGCGCCGTAGTTGCAGCCCAGGTCGCACTCTCCGCACAACCTGCACGTGCTGCGCGGCGTCCCGTGCACGTTCTGCTCGCCGCCCGGGATCGCGCGCCCGGGCGCGGGCGCCTGTCCCTCGGCGGCGAATGCGACCGCAAGCGGCGGCAGCTCGCACGGCAGGTCCATGGCGGTGGCCGCCTCGCGCATGGCGTGCGTCTTCGCGGCGCTCGCATACGGCGCGGGGGCGTCGAGCGGGAAGCGCTGCGGCTTCTGCAGCGCTTCGAAGCGGTCGTAGTGCGGCTCGAGCTCGGCGCGCGTGACCGGCCAGTCCTCATAGCCGCCGTCGCCGAGGTCTTCCCGCACGAACGTGCGCTCGTCCTTGCGGATCATCACATTGGCGTAGATCAGCGACCCGCCGCCGAGGCCGCTGGCGAGGATGACGTCGAGCGAATCGAACGCCCACAGGTCGAACAGGCCATAGCTCGCTCGCTCGGGCGCCCAGAAGTTCGTGCGCATCTCATACGGCGTGCGCGCGAAGGACCCCGGCGGGTGTGGCTGGCCGCGCTCGAGCACCAGCACCGACCTGCCGGCCTGCGCCAGCCGCATGGCGGTGAGCGATCCCCCGAAACCGGTCCCCACCACGATCGCATCGAAGTGCTCCCCGACGGCCATGGCAAGTTCGACTGTAACCCTCGTGTCGCGGCGGCGCAAGCGATCTGTGTCCGATCGCACAGCCGCGAGCTTGCGCGCTCGCGCGACGCGGGATAGCGTCCTTTGCATGCAACGGGGGCAGCGCGCGCAGGCGGTGACGATCATCTCGCCCGTGCGCCGGTGGTGGGCGCTGTGGCTGCGCCTGACCTGGCCGCTGGCCGACCGCATGTCGCTCGTCGAGCGACCGCTCCTGCGCCTGTCCTTCATACATTTCGCCCACTGGTCGCTCGTCCGGAGGATGCCCGCGGGCAGGGCGGGCGCCCGGCGCCTGCCGCATCCCTACCTGCTCTTCCAGAGCAACTTCGACGACGACCTGTACGCGTACATCGACGCCTTCTCGCTGGTGGTGCCCGGTCGCATGCGCGCGATGTGGCAGGGAGTGTTCCGTTTCCCGGGTCCGCGCCCGGTGGACCGCTTCCTGAGCTTCATCGTCGCGCGCACGACGCCCGTGCAGCACTACTACTGCGCCTATCCCGAGGCGTCCACGTCGATGATCACCGCGGCGCTGCGCCTGAGCGAGCGCCACCGTCGCTTCGCCCTGCAGACGGCGGAGCTCGACGACGAGGCGTTCGCTGTGCGCTATGCCGGCTTCCTCGCCGACAACCAGCTGCTGTTGTGAGCGAGGGCACGACCGCCGCGGCGAGTGACGTGAGCACGGCTGATGCCGTGGCCGGCGACGGCGGGCAGCTCGTGGCGCTCGTCGTGATGGCGCCGCTTCGCGCCGGCGGCGAGCAGGCCGCGCGCGCGGCGCTCGCCTCTCTGCCGGACGGCCGCGCGAGCCCTTTCGCGCGCATCGGCTCGACGCACTTCTGCCGTCTGCTGGTGGTGCCGGCGCTGCTCGACGGCGACGGCGAGCCGGCCGGGGACGGCCGCGCGTACCTGCTGTTCACGGCCGACTTCGACGGCCCGCTGGCGCAGTGGGCGGAGACGGTGGCGCGGGAGATCGGCGCGGACCTCGACCGCGTGCTCGAGCATTGCGAGGGCTATCCCGGCAGCGGCGAGCTCCGGGCGTTCCTCGACTTCATCAGCGAGCATCGCGTGCCGGTCGGATTCTCCGTGCTCTCCTACCGGGCCGGCGTCGGGCGCATTCGTGCGAGCCTTGCCCTGCGCCGGGAGCTGCGCGAGTTCGCGATCGCCTCCCAGGGGCTCGCGCCGGCCGAGCTGCGCAGCGCCTGGCGGGAGCGCTTCGCGCGGTGAGCGCGCTCGCAGGCTTGCAGGGCAACGTGCTCGCCGCCTATGGCGCGCCGCACGCCCTGTACACGTTCGCCGCCGTCACCGACGCGCCCGCCGCGCGCGCCTGGCTGGCAGAGCGCGTCGATCGCGTGACCACCCACCGCGACTGGCAGGCGGCGCAGCCGGAGGTGACGTTCAACATCGCCTTCGGCCACGGCGGGTTGCTCGCGCTGGGCGTCCCGGCGATCCGCGTGGCCCACCTCGAAGCCTTCCGTGAAGGCATGGCGGCGCGCGCCGGGCTGCTCGGCGACGCCGGGCCCAGCGCCCCGGAGCACTGGGAGGCGGGGCTGCGCGAGAACCACGTGCTGGTCGTCCTCACGTCCTCCGGCGACGAGCGTCTCGCGCACGCCGGCGCACAGCTGCACGAGTCGCTGCCCGCTGGCGGGCTGGAGCTCGTTCACCAGCAGGACGCGCACTCGCTGCCCGAAGGCCGCGAACACTTCGGCTTCCAGGACGGCCTCTCGCAGCCGGCGGTCGAGGGCGCGAGCGCGCCGCGCGTGGGCGAGGGCACGCTCACGCGCTGGCGGCGCTGGCGGCGCCTGGC
>JASHYF010000261.1 GCA_030043235.1 Solirubrobacteraceae bacterium
ATCTCGCCGTAGCGGAGCTCGGCCGCGCGCTGCAGGTCCGCTTCGCGCTCCGCGCGTTCGGCCTCCGTGCGCGCCTCCTCCAGGCGCGCCTTCAGATCGCGCACGCCCTGGATCGCCTGCTTCTCCGACTGCCACTGCGCCTTCATCGCCGCGGAGCGCTCCTGCAGCTCGGCCAGCTCGCGCTCGATCGCCTCGCGGCGCTCGGCGGAGGCCTCGTCGGTCTCCTTGCGCAGCGAGGTCAGCTCGATCTCCAGCTGCATCACGCGGCGGTCCACCTCGTCGATCTCCGTGGGCAGCGAGTCGATCTCGATGCGCAGGCGCGAGGCGGACTCGTCGACCAGGTCGATCGCCTTGTCCGGCAGGAAGCGGTCTGAGATGTAGCGGTCGGACAGGGTGGCAGCGGCGATCAGCGCACTGTCCTGGATGCGCACGCCATGGTGCACCTCGTAGCGCTCCTTCAGCCCGCGCAGGATCGCGATCGTGTCCGCCACCGACGGCTCGCCCACCATCACCGGCTGGAAGCGCCGCTCGAGCGCCGCGTCCTTCTCGATGTGCTTGCGGTACTCGTCCAGCGTGGTCGCGCCCACGCAGCGCAGTTCCCCGCGCGCGAGCATCGGCTTGAGCAGGTTGGCCGCGTCCACCGCGCCTTCCGCCGCGCCCGCGCCGACGATCGTGTGCAGCTCGTCGAGGAACAGGATCACGCTGCCCTGGGCCTCGGAGACCTCGCCCAGCACCGACTTCAGGCGGTCCTCGAACTCTCCCCGGTACTTCGCGCCGGCGACCAGCGCGCCGATGTCCAGCGCGATCACGCGCCGCTCGCGCAGCGAGTCGGGGATGTCGCCGGAGACGATCCGCTGCGCGAGGCCCTCCACGATCGCCGTCTTGCCCACGCCCGGCTCGCCGATCAGCACCGGGTTGTTCTTCGTGCGGCGCGAGAGCACCTGGATCACGCGGCGGATCTCCTCGTCGCGCCCGATCACCGGGTCGAGCTTGCCCTGCTCGGCCGCCGCCGTCAGGTCCGTGCCGAAGCGCTCGAGCGCCTCGTACTTCTCCTCCGGCGACTGGTCGGTCACGCGGTGCGAGCCGCGCACCTCCGCGAGCGCCTGCAGCAGGCGCTCGCGCGTGACGCCCACGCGGCGCAGCTCGTCCGCGGCGCGACCGCCTGCCTGCCCCCCGGCATGGGGGGTGCCCCCGGAGGGGGTGCGCTCTGAGGCGAGCGCCAGCATCAGGTGCTCGGTGGAGACGTACTGGTCCGATAGCTTGCCCGCCTCGCTCTCCGCCGCACGCAGCACCGCCAACAGCTCCGAGCCCGGCTGCGCGACCGCGTCCGCGGGCGAGGACGCTCCCGCCACGGGCAGCTCGCCGAGCGCGCGCTCGACGCCCGCGCGCAGGCCGTCCACCTCGGTGCCGAGCTTGGCCAGCACGGGCAGCACCACGCCGCCGGGGGCGTCGGCCGCCACCTCCGAGCCGCTCCGGGTGGGCGGGCCGCTGATCAGCAGCGCCGAGAGCAGGTGCAGCGGCGTGACCTGGGGGTTGCGGCGCTCCTGCGCCAGCCGGCCGGCCGTCGCCAGCGCCTCCTGTGACTTGATGGTGAATCTGTCTGCCTGCATCTCGGTCTAGGTCCCCTTGAAGTTGGTCTGCGAAGTCGGTCTGCGTTGTACGTCCCGTTTGAAACTCTGTATAACGATCGCTATACAGAGTTCGCGCGGACACTCATGTCTATCGACGACCGTCACGCCTTGGGCACACTCGTCACGCCTTCGGCACACTCGTCACGCCTTGGGCACACTTGTCACGCCTTCGGCACACTTGTCACGCCTTGGGCACACGTTTGAACGGCGAGCGCGCGTCCCGCGCTCGCACGAGCTCGAGGCCGCCGCGGTAGGGCACGGCCAGCTCCGCGCGGAAGGAGCGGCGCACCTCCTCCAGCTCCTGCGCCAGGCGCACCTGCGCCTGCAGCGCCTCCAGCTCCATCTCCTGGATGCGCGCGTTCATGGCTGCGATCTCCTTCTCCAAGCGGAGCACGCGCTCCACGCCCGCCAGGTTCAGGCCGAGCTCCGCGGTCATCTCCTGGATGCGCCGCAGCTTGTCCACGTCCTCCTGGGAGTACAGGCGCGTGCCCTTGGGCGAGCGCTTGGGCTCGATCAGCCCGCGCGCCTCGTACATGCGCAGCGTCTGCGGGTGCATGTTCGCCAGCTCGGCCGCCACGGAGATCATGAACACGCCGCGGTCGCTGGCGACGTCGACGCGGGTCACCTGTGCGGGCCGCGGGCTGGGGGTCGAATCGCCGCGCGCCGCCATCACGCCTCACCCGCCTTCGCTTCCGAGGCGGATCCGGCGCCGCCCGCCCCGCCCGCTTTGGCGCCGTTCTGGAAGAGCCCCGCGCGCGGGTTGCCGCCGAACGTCTTGGAGAGCTCGTCGATCGCGCTCTCCTGCTCCTTGCTCAGCTTCTGCGGCACGTCGATCACGAAGCGGTAGTGGATGTCGCCTTTTTCTTGGCTCCCGCCCGTCCGCCCCCCACCGCCGAGCTTCGGCGGCCCCTCGCCGCGCAGGCGCTGCACGGTGCCGTGCGCCGTGCCCGGCCGCACGCGCAGCGTCTTCGTGCCGCTCAACGTGGGCACCTGCACCTCCGCGCCGCGCAGCGCCTCGGGGATGCTCAGCGGGACCTCCACCTCGAGGTTGTCGCCCTTGCGCGTGAACAGCGGCGAGGGCGATACGTGGGTGATCAGATACAGGTCGCCGGGGGGCCCGCCGTTGTGCCCGGGCTCGCCCTTGCCGGCCAGGCGGATGCGGCTGCCGTCGCGCACGCCCGCGGGGATGTTCACGCGCAGGCGCTTGACCGTGCGCACCGCGCCGCTGCCGTGGCAGGTCGGGCACGGGTCCTCGATGATCGTGCCGGCGCCGTGGCACAGCGAGCAGGGAGTGGAGATGGAGAACATGCCCTGGCCCTGCGTCTCGATCCCGCGCCCCTCGCAGCGCGGGCACACGCTCGGGGTGGTGCCGGGCTTCGCGCCGGTTCCCCGGCAGGTGGGGCAGGTGCCGTGCATGGGCACCTGCAGCGGCACCTGCGCGCCGGAGATCGCCTGGTCGAAGGAGATCGACACCTGCGCCTCCAGGTCGGCGCCCCTTTCCGCGCGCGGTTTCGTGCGCACGCGCCGCCCGCTGGTGGAGCCGCCGAACAGGTTCGACAGGATGTCCCCCATGGACGACGCGTCGAAGTCGAAGTTGCCAAACCCGCCGAAGCCGCCGCCGGGGCCGGCGCCCGTGGCGAACGGGCCGGAGCCGCTGTCGTACTGCTTGCGCTTCTCCGGGTCGCCGAGCACGTCGTGCGCCTGGGAGATCTCCTTGAAGCGAGCCTCCGCCTGCTTGTCGCCGGGGTTGCGGTCGGGGTGGTACTGGCGCGCGAGCTTGCGGTAGGCCTTCTTGATCTCGTCCGCGCTCGCCTTCTTGTCCACGCCGAGCGTCTTGTAGTAGTCGGGTCTCGTTGCCATGGTTCTCCGTCCCTAAGCCGCCACCACCACGCGCGCGGGCCTGATCACGTTCTCCCGGCAGCGGTAGCCCACCTGGTAGACCTCCACCACCGTCCCGCTCGGCCTGCCGCCGTCCTCCTGCGGCGCCGTGGCCACCGCCTCGTGCACGGCCGGGTCGAACTGCTCGCCCTCGGGTGAGAACGACTCGATCCCCACGCGCGCGAGCGCCGCGCTCAGCTCGGAGCGAACCAGCTTCACGCCCTGCAGCAGCGGGTCGCCCGAACCACCGCCTTCGGCGGCGGTGCCGAAGTCACCGATCGCGCGGTCGAGGTTGTCGAGCGCGGGCAGCAGCTCCTTGGCCAGCGCCACCATCCCTCGCTCCTGCGCGGCGGCGGCCTCCTTGGCCACGCGCTTGCGGTAGTTCTCGAAGTCCGCCTGGGTGCGCTGCGCGAGCGCCAAATACTCGTCCCGCTGGTTGGCCGTCTTCACCAGCTCATCGAGATCACCCTCGACCTCCTGGGCCTCCTCGTCCGGCTGCTGGCTGTTGGGGGTGGCGGGCGCGTGCGCATCTCCCTCGTGTGCTCTCGCACCCGATGGAGATGCTCCCGCTCCCTCCTCGGCTCCACCAGCACCCGGGCGAGCCCGCGCGGCCTCGTCCGCTTCACGCGTGGCGGGCGACGGCGGACCATCGGTGCCGGTCTGGACGGCTGAGCTTCCCTGCTTTGGTTCGCCCTGCGCGGCACGGGGGGCGGCAGCGCCCTCGTCGGGAGCGAGAGCTCCTGACGAAGGCGCGGACGACCCATCAGCCCGCACGGAATGACCGGATGTTGCGCTGTCGGCGCCGGCGATGTGCACCTTGATCTCCGTCATCGGCCGGACCTACGCCTTCGGCTCTTCGACGACCTCGGCGTCGACCACGTCCTCCTCCTCGGAGGAAGCAGCGCCGCCGCCGTCGGACGAGGTCCCGTTGCCGGAGGCCGCGGCCTGCTCCTGGGCGCGCTGGTACATGGCCTCGGAGACGGAGTGGAAGGCCGTCTGCAGCGCCTCGGCCTTGGCGTTGATCGCGTTGGGGTCATCCGACTCGAGCACCTCGCGCACGTCCTTGATGGCCGCTTCGATGCGCGACTTGGAGTCGGCGTCGACCTGCTCGCCGAGGTCGGCGAGCTGGCGCTCGGCCTGGTAGGCGGCGTTCTCGGCGGTGTTGCGCGCCTCGGCGAGCTCGCGCGCGCGGCGGTCCTCCTCGGCGTGGGACTCGGCGTCGGCGACCATGCTCTTGATTTCCTCCTCGGAGAGCCCGGAGCCGGCCTTGATCTCGATCTTCTGCTCCTTGCCGGTGCCGAGATCCTTGGCGGAGACGTTGAGGATGCCGTTGGCGTCGATGTCGAAGGCGACCTCGATCTGCGGGATGCCGCGCGGCGCGGGCGGGATGCCTGTCAATTGGAACTTGCCGAGCGACTTGTTGTACTGCGCCATCTCGCGCTCGCCCTGCAGCACGTGGATCTCCACCGAGGGCTGGTTGTCCTCGGCCGTGGAGAAGACCTCGCCCTTGCGCGTGGGGATGGTGGTGTTGCGCTCGATCAGCTTGGTCATGACGCCGCCCTTGGTCTCGATGCCGAGCGTCAGCGGGGTGACGTCCAGGAGCAGCACGTCCTTCACGTCGCCGGCGAGCACGCCCGCCTGGATCGCGGCTCCGACCGCCACCACCTCGTCGGGGTTGACGCCCCTGTGGGGCTCCTTGCCGGTGAGCTCTTTGACCTTTTCCTGCACGGCGGGCATGCGCGTCATGCCGCCGACGAGCACCACGTGCTCGATGTCCTTCACGCCCTTGCCCTTGGCGTCGTCGAGCGCCTGGCGCACGGGCGCGACCACGCGGTCGAGCAGGCCGGACGTCAGTTCGGAGAGCTTGGCGCGCGTGAGGCGCGTGTCGAGGTGCTTGGGCCCGGAGGCGTCGGCGGTGATGAACGGCAGGTTGATCTGCGTCTCCTGCGTGGTGGAGAGCTCGATCTTGGCCTTCTCGGAGGCCTCGTACAGCCGCTGCAGGGCCATGGGATCACTCGACAAGTCGATCCCCTGGCTGCGCTTGAACTCGGCGACCAGCCAGTCGACGATGGCCTTGTCGAAGTTGTCGCCGCCGAGGTGGTTGTCGCCGGCGGTGGACTTGACCTCGAACACGCCGTCGCCGATCTCCAGCACGGACACGTCGAAGGTGCCGCCGCCGAGGTCGAACACGAGGATCGTCTGGTCGGACTCCTTGTCGAGGCCGTACGCGAGCGAGGCGGCGGTGGGCTCGTTGATGATGCGCTTGACGTCGAGCCCGGCGATCTTGCCGGCGTCCTTCGTCGCCTGGCGCTGGTCGTCGTTGAAGTACGCGGGGACGGTGATGACGGCCGAATCGACCGCTTCGCCGAGGTACGCTTCCGCGTCGGTCTTGAGCTTCTGGAGGATCATCGCGGAGATCTCCGGGGGGGAGAACTGCTCTCCGTTGGCTTCCACGCGGGCGTCGCCGTTGGGGCCGGAGACGACCTTGTAGGGGACGATCGACTCCTCCTCGCGGACCTCCGCCTCCTTGCGGCCCATGAAGCGCTTGATCGAAAAGATGGTGTTCTGCGGGTTGGTGACCGCCTGGCGCTGGGCGTCGTTAAAGTACGCCGGAACCGTGATGACGGC
>JASHYF010000262.1 GCA_030043235.1 Solirubrobacteraceae bacterium
CCGGCTGTCCGCACGGACTACTCGACCGCCCCAGCCGCCGTCAGCTGATGGGTCGTCGCTCGACCCGCTGCTTCGTTCGTCTGGAGTCCAGGGCGGCCTCCGCGAGCTAAAGGTGCCATCGGAGCAAGCCGAACATCTCATGTGCGGGCGCATCGCTGGACGAAGAGGCAGCGTGTCGGCCGTGCTGCTGGCGCGGCGGCGTCAGCCGAGCGCGCCGTGGTAGCCGTAGCACGGCAGCCGATCCTGGATCGGAGTGGGAGCCTGCTCGGCTATGAGCTGCTGTTTCGCGAACCGAACAGCGAGACCGCGGAGGTCCTCGACGATCGGGAGGCGACCTCGACGGTCATTCTCGATGCGCTTTTCGACGTCGGGCTGTTCGATCTCGTGGGCGAGAGCGTTGCCTATGTGAATGTCTCGCGTGACTTTCTGCTGAGCGTGCGCCCGCTGCCGCTGCCGCCCCGTCGCGTCGTGCTGGAGCTGCTCGAGGATCAACCGGTCGACGACGCGCTGCTCGGCGTGCTGGAGGACCTCGTTGCAGAGGGCTTCACGATCGCGCTCGACGACTTTCGCCTCACCGCCGCGACCGAACGGCTGCTCAGGTACGCGAGCATCGTGAAGGTTGACGTGCTCGAGCACACCGATCGCTCGCTCGAGGATCTCGTCTCGCACCTGAGAGCTGACTACCCCGGCCTGACGCTGCTCGCCGAGAAGGTCGAGACGCGCGCAGAGTGGGTGCGCTGCTGCGTGCTCGGCTTCGACGCCTTTCAGGGTTACTTCTTCGCGCGGCCCTCACGCTTGCAGCGCTCGCGGCTGCCCACCCAGGGTTTTGCTTCGCTGAGCACGATGGTCGAGCTCAGCGCGACCGAGGACTTCGACGAGCTCAACCGCATCATCACACGCGACGCCGGTCTGAGCATGCGCCTGCTGCGATATGCCAACTCGGCGTACGTCTCCCTGCCCCGGCGCGTCGGCTCCGTCCAGGAAGGGCTCGCCTGGCTCGGCGCGGTGACCGTACGCCGCTTTGCCATGATGGTCGCTCTCGCAAGCGTCCACGACGTCCCCAATGAGCTGCTCGTAACCGCGCTCGTGCGGGCCCGCATGTGCCAGCTGCTGTCCGGCGCCGGAGACAGCACGGCCGGGGACTCCTACTTCACGGTCGGCCTGTTCTCCGTCGCAGACGCGCTCGCCGACGCACCGATGCAGCTCGTGATCGAGCAGCTGCCCTTCCGCTACGACGTCGTCGACGCCCTGCTCTACGGCAGCGGCGCACTCGGTGAGCTTCTCGGGGGAGTCATCGCCTACCAGCGCGGCGACTTCGACGCCGCCAGTCAGCTGATCGCCTCCCACCGCAGCGTCGAGCACATCTATCGCGAGGCGATCAGCTGGACCGACCACAGCATTGCCGAGCTCGCGTAGGACGGACCCAAAGCGGTTCTCGCCGCAGCGAAGGACACCAGCGAGAGACGAAGCAGGGACGAAGCCTCGCCCTTTGGGCAGGAGCGCCCTCTGAGGCGCTGGATGTTCACAAGGCGCAGGTAACCGGGTTGCGCACGGCACGTCGGCCGATTGATCGCACTACGTGGTTTTCCCGCACACACTTGCAGGATCTCCCGCAGACACTTCACAGAACCTCCCCGATCCGGCACGGAGCCCGTCGCGCGAGACTTTGGGGCATATGAGGATCTTCTAACGCAAACTGGCAGAGAGGGGGTTGTCGTGTCTAGACCGCACGCGCTACACCGAGGAAGTCTCGACGAGTCGGCGTGGTTCCTCCCCGCTGGCCAGGATGATGAGCCGGCGCCTCAGCGGACAGGGCCGAACAGCAAGCCACTACCCGGTGGGTGGGATGACGCGGTGTGGCTGTGGCGCCGCAAGCTCGGATGGATGCTGGTCGGCGGGCACGATCGGCGCGGTCGCGATCCTCGACGCTCCACCGATCGGCGCGGCGCCCATCTTGGCCCTGCCGCGGGTGCAGGGTTGCGGCCGGGCCAAGGCGGCGAGCGCCTGAGGCAGATCAGAGAGGGCGCCAGCTCGCCGCCGGTGAGCTCGAGCGCCCACGGGACCGTCGCCAACGGAAGCCAGCTCGAACCCAACCCAAAGCTCGCAGCACGGGCAGCACGGCGGACCCAGCTGGCACCGGCGTCGAGGTTAGCGCCTGGACTGAGGTTGAGGCACCCGCTGGATGACAACATCACCACGCGCGCCCATATCAGGCAGATCAGGCTCGCCCGGCCCGCTCCGTGCGATCACGACGGCAGAGCGAGCGGACGGCTGGTGCTCGAGGAAAGCGGCTTTCGTTGCGAGCTGGTCTGTGAGTGCGGGCGCGTGATGACTTGCCTTGGGCGCGAGAAGTACCAGCTCGACGCACGACCGTCACCGCGGGACCGGCCACGGTGAGACCTGCGGGCCGGTACCGGGCGGGTCGGGCGCGTCCACGATCCAGCCTGCCTGGCGATGGTGAGGCGCGATGGCTCGGTGCTGGTGCTATGCAGGTGGCGCTCAGTCACCCCGCCATCCAAAGCTCGCATTCACATCGCCCGAGAGGCGCCGACGCTTCGCACGTGGATGACGGAGGACGCGCCGGAATGAACCCCAGGGCCTTTACGCGGTAGTGGCTGATGATCGGCGTCGCTCGATCCGAGTCCACGAGCCGGCGCCCCGCGGCGTTGGTCGGCGTGCTGTGGGTGCTCGGGCCCGGTCTGATGGTGATGCTCGCCGATACCGACGCCGGCAGCATCATCACCGCCGGTCAGTCCGGGGCCAGTTGGGGCTATCGCCTGTTGCCGCTCGAGCTATTGCTCATCCCCGTGCTCTACCTCGTGATGGAGCTCACCGTCCGACTCGGTGCAACGACCGGCAAGGGGCACGCCGAGGCGATCCGCGATCGCTTCGGGGCACGGTGGGCGGCGGTGTCGGTCAGCACCCTGATCCTCAGCGCGACGGGCGCCCTGATAACGGAGTTCGCGGGCATCGCCGGCGTCGGCGAATTCGTTGGGCTGGCGCCCGCCGTGACCGTTCCTTTGGCGGCCGCGTTTCTCATCGCCGTGGTCCTCGGCGGAGGCTACCGGCGGGTCGAGCTGATCGGTCTGGCGCTCGGATCGTTCGAGCTCGTGTTCCTCGTTGCCGCCGTTCTCGCGCACCCGAACGCCTCCTCCGTGGCGGCAGGACTGTGGTCGCACCAGCCGATCGGCAACCATGGCTACCTGGCCCTCGTCGCCGCCAACGTGGGCGCCGTGGTGATGCCCTGGATGATCTTCTACCAGCAGGGAGCCGTGGTCGACAAGGGCCTGCAGGTTGGCCACATTCGCCTGGCTCGGCTCGACACGGCGCTCGGAGCTGTGCTCACCCAAATCATCATGGCGGCCGTCCTGATCGTAACGGCCGCAACCCTGTTCGGCCACAGGGCCGGCGCGCTCGAATCGGTGGGCGAGCTCGCCACGGCGCTGAGTCCATACCTCGGCGTCTTCGCGAGTCGCCTGACGCTCGCGCTCGGCATCACCGGCGCGGCGCTGCTCGCGAGCATCGTCGTCTCGCTGGCTGCGTCCTGGGCGGTCGCCGAGGGGTTCGGCGCGCGGCGGAGCCTCAACGATGGACCGCGGCGAGCCCCGCTCTTCTACGGGCTCTACATAGCGTGCGTCACCGGGGGCGCGAGTCTGGTTCTGGCGAGCCACTCGCTCGTTAGCCTGGCGGTAGACGTGGAGATTCTCAACGCGCTTTTGCTTCCGGTCGTTGTCGGCTTCCTCCTCGCGCTCGCCTGGACGACGCTGCCCCGTCCCCAGCGGCTTCGCCCAGGCGAGCGACTCGCGGTCGCGGCCGTCGTCGTGGCGGTGACGGTCATCGGCCTCGGATGGGCCGGGCTCAGCGTCCTACCCGGTTCTCGGCCAGGTGGTTCGATGCGGCCGGCCGGCGACGGGCGGTCGCGGGCGAGCCTCTCATCTCTCTCTGACCCAGGGACGGCTAATTCCCGGGCCGCTGGCGAGGCCAGAGCTCGCCAGTGAAATTGTGGCATTGGGGCGGGGTTCGTCTCTCTAGCGCGCCCTCGGTGCAGCTACTGGCGCTGACCTCAGGCGACCAGCTGGCTGCGCAGATGATCGACGAGCGCTCGCGCGCCGGCACGAAGCGAGGACTCACTGGTGAGCAGAAGCGAGAAGCGCCGCTCGAAAGACATCCCGGTCACCCGACGTGCCACGAGTCCCTCGGCACTCGCAACGGCCAGCTCCGACAGCAGCGCAGGCGCCCGCCGCCGCCGCGCAGCCTCCTGAACCTCCGCCGTGCACCCGACTTCGAGCAATGCCGGGGCGAGCATCAGCCCCTTCTCGTGCAGCACCTGCTCGACGATCCTGCGCGTGTTCGCTCCGGGATCTCGCATGATCAGCGAAGTCGAGAGGAATGCCTTCAGCGGCACCTCCTCGAGCGCGGCCCAGTGGTGCTCCACGGGCACGGCCAGCACGACCTCGTCTCGGCAGAGCGGTATCTCCACGAGCCCGTCGGGCGTCTGGTCGGAGTCGAACGCTGCGATGGCCATATCCACGGTGCCAGCGGCGACCATCGCGATTGCGGTGGCTGAGTTGACGGCGGAGAGCTCGATCGTTGGGTGGTAGCCGGTCGCGCGCTCCATGATCGCGAGCTGCGTGGGCAGGACGAAGTCCGCGATCGTCGGGCTCGCGGCCACGCGCACAGGCGGCTTCTCGTCGAGCAGGCCAAAAGTCGGAAGCTCGAAGGCATCCGCGTGCTGGAGCAGCATGCCCGCCGGAAGACCAAGATCGGCCAGGCTCCCGGTCAGACGCCAGCGGCCGTTCTCTTGCACGATCGCTCCCGACTCGGTCAGGTGGCGCAGCACCCGAAAGGCGAACAGGGGGTTGCCCGACGTCTCGCGTGTGATCTCCGCGGCGAGCGCCCGCCCGTCCTCACCGAGTTCGTGGCCCGCCGCCGCTTCCATCAACGCCGCGACGTGCCCGGCGTCAAGGCCACTGAGCTTCACGCGCTCCACGCCCCGCTCACGACGAAGCGCGGCCAGCAGCGCCGTCAGAGGGTGCTCGCGCGAGAGATCGGCGTCACGGTAGCTGCCGACGACCATGACCTTCATCGAGGAGCCGCACGTGACGATGTGGCGAAGCAGCGCAAGGGTCGGCGCGTCCGCCCAGTGCAGGTCGTCGAGGATGAGCAGCAGCGGCTCCTGTTCGCCGGCACCCTCGAGCAGACCCGCGACCGCAGCGTGCAGCCGGTATCGCTCGGTCTCGGGATCGCTCTCGCGGACGGAGGGCAGATCGGGCACGCGATCGCGCAGGGAGGGGACGAGGCGCGCCAGATCGCCGCCGAAATGCTCAACGTGCTCGTCGAGAACCGGCTGGGGCACCTCCCTCACGAGATGGCCGAGCGCCTGCACCCACGGCAGGTAGGGCACCCCGAGATCCTCGTCACAGCGCCCATACAGCACGGTCGAGCCCTTCCCGTGCGCCGCCAGCGCCAGGTGGGTGGCAAGGCGTGTCTTACCCATGCCGGGCTCCCCGCTCAGCAGGGCAACCCGCAGCGAGCCACCACACGCCTGCCCCCACAGCTCTCGCATCCGCTCGCGCTCGGCGGCCCGCCCCACGTAGGCGGTCGCCGGCAGCTCCTGCAGCTGCTCGGGCAGCGCGATGCGGAACGCAGGGGCGGGCGCCCACCGGAGCTTGAACGCCTGCACCGGCTCGGAGATGCCCTTCAGCTCCAGCCCACCCAGGGACTCGAAGACATAGCCGTCGCGAGAGCCACCAAGCCGATACACGAGGTCGGTGACGATGATCTCCCCACCCTCCGCGCGAGCGCACAGCCTCGCAGCCTCCACCACCGGGCCGCCGAAGTAGTCCCCGCCCTCCACCGAGGTGTCACCGAGGCTCACGCCGATCCGCACCCCGAGCTTCTCCTCGGCACGACGATTGCGCAAATCCAGAGCCTGCTGCATTTGAACGGCGCACGCCAGCGACTGAGCGGCGCTGTCGAACACAACCATCAGCCCATCGCCCAGATTCTTGACCTCCCGGCCGCGGGCGCGCTCGACCGCGCCACGCAGCATCCTGAAGTACTCGAGGCGCAACTCCTCAGCGGCAACCGGGCCGAGGCGCTGGGCCATCGCCGTCGAACCCTCTTGATCGGTTATGAGGACCGTCACCGTCTCTGTCGCCGCGGCGCTCACCGGGGAATCATCCGCAATTTTCCGCATCGGCGCAAGGCCGGGCGTCCCCGTCGCTCGGACACGGGGGCTGGGGATCGGCTGCAGCAGCGTCGGTCGCGCCCCTCGAGTTCAACAGCGACATTTCAGCATTCGCCGCCAAGCCGGTGACGTACACCTGTTCAACGCTTCCCTGCGCGTTGAACGCGGGCGCGCTCGCGGCCGCCACAGGCCAACAGCGAACGCGACCGGTGAACAGATGACGCCGATGCACGCACGATGCCGACGCGCAGGCCCTCGCCAGCGCCGATGCTCTCCCACGCGCGAAAGGAGTCGGATCACTCAAGTGATACGGCGCCGCGGCCGATAGAGACCGCAAGAGCTTCCGTCCCCTGGGCCCTCTGCGATCACGCGATGAGCACCACCGAGCAAACAGCAGATCAAGCACCCGCCGAGGCAGGCGAGCCCGTGGGCGACCCCGACTGCGAGCCTGCCGTTTCCCTCGCGCTGGCCCTGACCGAGGCTGAGGCCGTTCGCGCGTGGCTTCTCAAGCCCGCGCAGGACGGAGCGACATCGCTCGACGACCCGCTCGTCAGCCGCGTGCTGACCAAGCTCGCGATCGTGGTCGACACGGTCCGGGCCACCGTGACCGTACGCCGAGAGCTCGAGCAGGCGGGCCTCCTCGCCGCTCACCTGTCGGATGAGCAGGTGCGCGAGTTGGGGCGACGCGTAGCCGAGGCCACGGCGGGCATACGCTCCTGAAGGCGGTCGGCCCTCGGCGACAAGCCGCCGAGACATCCCGCTAAGCTCGCCTTCGTGGCCGTGCGCACCGCTCCCCTCGCCGCCGGCTCGCTCGTCGCGGGCTATCTGGTCGCGCGCGAGAGCGGCGTGCGTCCGCTGGGAGGCGTCGTGCTCGCCGGCGCCGGCGCCCACCTCACGCGACGCTGGAGCAAGGACGCCGGCGGCCCGGCCGCGGCGGCGCTGCTGGCGACCTACGTTGGCGGGTTCGGTCTCTCGCATCCGCTTGCGAAGAAGATCGGCGCATGGCCCTCCGTGCTCTGCGTCAGCGCGGTCGCCGCCGGCGCGAGCCATGCGCTCGCCG